>JAPLPA010000281.1:0-4408 GCA_026400415.1 Afipia sp.
AGGTAAGATGACGCATGCGTGTAATTCGCCGAGATGTAGTGTTGCTGCGCGTATCCATTTCCGATCCATTGCCCGGCGAGAAAGAAAAATTCGACTACCTGGATATTTGGCGGCAGCGTTTTTCGATGAACCGCCTTGGCGTATTCGAGATCGGGAAAGCCACCGAACAGACGGTCGATCACCGGTCCGATGAAGCGGCGTTCGAGATCGGCACGCGGCGACGGCTTCTCCAGCGTGAGCGCCGTAAAAATGGTCAGATGGATCGACGGATCGGCAACCGCGCGTCGAAAGAGCGCATTGACGATGTGATTGGCCTTGCCGAGGCCGAGGGGCAGCCCCACGACCAGCGTTTTGCCGACCTCGCGGATGATGTCGTCGACGATCGCTTCCGGATCGGAAAAGATTTTGGGCATGGCGCTAGAATCTCATCGCAAAGGGTGAGATCGCGTCGATCTCCCGGCTGTCGGCTGCGCAATGCTGGCAGTTGTGGCCATTCGCCGATCATTTCATCATAGAGCGTTGATTGGTCAAGCAAATACGGCGAACGGCGATAACAATTCAGTGCACTTTGTCACAGGCTCAGTATTTCTTTGCAGAACGGTTTGCCCGCAGCCTTTGCCCCCTCTAAACAGTGTACTTATTGCAGAACGTCGGCGGGGGCGGATGTTCTGGTTGTGTTGCGGGATCGAATGTTTCGGCGTGTCTCAGAAATTGGCCGCGTGGGGTGGCGCGTGCTTTTGGCGTGCGTCGTCTTGGCGGTATTGTGCCATCTAACGCTGATCGCAGCAGCACGAGCTGACACGCTGGAGGACGCACTGGTCAGCGCATACCAGTCGAATCCGCAGATCAACGCCTCGCGCGCACAGCAGCGCGCCACCGACGAAAACGTGCCGCAAGCGCTGGCAGGGTACCGCCCACAAATCGTCGGCAGCTTGAGCGCGGGTTTGCAGGCCGTCCGCAATCTGCTTCCGGATAATACCGTTCAGACCGCGACGCTGAAGCCGTGGACCATCGGCGTGACCGTGACACAAAACCTGTTCAATGGGTTCAAAACATCCAACAGTGTCCGCGTCGCCGAATTTCAGGTGCTGTCGGGCCGCGAAGCTTTACGCAACACCGGACAGGGCGTGCTGCTTGACGCGGTCACTGCGTACATGAATGTGATCGCCAATCAGGCATTGCTGGAAACCCAAAAAAGCAACGTTTCGTTTTTGCGCGAAACGCTCGGCATCGCCAAAAAACGTCTCGATGCCGGCGACATCACGCCGACAGATACGGCGCAGGCGGATGCGCGTCTGAGCCGCGGCCTCGCTGATCTCAATGCCGCACAAACAGCATATGAAGTGAGCCGTGCCACCTATGAACAGGTCATCGGCCGACCACCTGGGCAGCTGCAGCCTGCACAGACGGTCGACCGCTTCGTGCCGCTCAGCAGGCTCGATGCCATCGATACGTCAGCGCGTGAAAATCCGGCCGTGATGGGCGCGATGTACGATGTCGATGTTGCAACCACGACGATCAGTGTTGCAGAAAGCAGCCTCCTTCCGCAGTTGAACGTGCAGGGCTCTGCGAGCCGAAGCCGCGATAGCGACCCGACGTTGGGCACCCGCGCATCCGATCAGGCCGCCGTGACGGGTAATCTCACCGTTCCGATCTATGACGGCGGCACTGCTGCCTCCCAGACGCGACAGGCGAAAGAAACCGCCACACAAAGCCGGCTCGTGCTCGAGCAAGTTCGCAACCAGGCTCGTACCGCTGCAATCAGTGCGTGGATCACGAGCGAAGGCACCAAGGTCGCGCTTGCCGCAGCACAGAGCGAGGTGAAGGCTGCCGGTATCGCGCTGCAGGGCGTTCGACGTGAATCGCAGGGCGGTCAGCGCACCACTCTGGATGTGCTCAACTCGCAGCAGGAACTCACAGCCGCCCGTTCACGCCAAATTCTCGCTCAACGCGACCGAGTGATCGCTTCCTACACATTGCTGAGTGCGGTCGGACGGCTCGATGTGCGAACGCTCGGCCTCAAGACGCCGGACTATCTGCCCGAAGTTCATTACCATCAGGTACGCGATGCGTGGCACGGCCTGCGCACGCCGGACGGAAAATAGAATTTTGCAATTAGCGCACGCGGCGCGAGAAGATCGAAATTAGAACAGGCAGCGTGATCAGAATGACGAATGGCGCAAGCGCCATGCCGGTCACCACCACAACCGCGAGCGGCTCCTGGACCTGTGAGCCGATGCCGCCGGACAATGCCGCCGGCAGCAAACCAATTCCAGCCACAGCACACGTCATCAGCACGGGGCGCAATTGCAGCTCACCGGTGCGGATCACCGCCTTTACGCGGTCGAGCCCCTCGTCGATCAATTGATTATATTGCGAAAGAATGATGATGCCGTCCATCACCGCAATTCCAAACAGCGCGATGAAGCCGATGGCCGCCGAAACGCTGAACGGAATGCCGCTGACCAACAGCCCAAGCACGCCACCGAGCACCGCCATCGGAATCACGCTCATGGCCAAAAATGTATCGACCATCGAGCCGAAATTGAACCAGAGGAGCACAGCAATCAGGAAGAGACTGATCGGCACCACAATCGAAAGCCGCTTGATCGCATCCTGAAGGTTACCGAATTCACCGACCCACTCGACGCGCGATCCCGGCGGAAGCGGCACATTCGCCGTTACCTTATCCTGCGCTTCCTTGATCGCGCTGCCGAGGTCGCGCTCACGCACCGAGAACTTGATTGGCAGATAGCGTTCCTGCTGCTCACGATAAATATAAGCAGCACCAGATACGAGTTGGATCGAAGCCACTTCGCTCAACGGGATTTGAGTGATGCCATTCGTGCCCTGTACGCCGATGCGAAGATTCTGAATGGCTTCCGCACTTTTGCGATATTCCGGCGCAAGACGAACGATGATCGAAAAATGTCTGTCGCTGCCGGGCTCATAAAGATCGCCCGCACTATCGCCGCCGATTGCAACGCGGATCGTGGCATTGATGTCACCGGGCGAAAGCCCGTAGCGTGCGGCACGCGCGCGGTCGATATCGATCTGAATGGTCGGCTGCCCAAGCGATGTGAAGACCGAAAGATCGGTGACTCCCCTGACAGTGGCAAGTTGCGCCTTGATCTTGCCGGCAGTCTCAGTGAGCGCAACGAGGTCGTTGCCGTAGAGCTTGATCGAGTTCTCGCCTTTCACGCCAGACACGGCTTCGGCGACGTTGTCCTGCAAGTACTGCGAAAAATTGAATTCAACGCCGGGAAATTTCTGCTGCAATTGCGTGAGCAACTCGCCCGTCAACACATCCTTGTCAGACCCATTCGGCCATTCGCTCGCTGGCTTCAGGGGGGCGAAGAATTCCGCGTTGAACAATCCTGCAGCGTCGGTGCCGTCATCGGGCCGGCCGTGCTGCGACACGACCGATTCGACTTCCGGCCGTGCGCGAATGACTTTGCGCATCTCGTTGACGTAGGAATTGCCTTCTTCCAGCGAAATTGTCGGCGGCAATGTCGCGCGTATCCAAAGATTGCCTTCCTCCAATTTCGGTAGAAATTCAAGACCGAGCAAACGTGTGGCAATGAAGGTAACGACCAGAAGTCCGCCGGCGGCGGCCATCACGATACGCCGATTGCCGACCGCCCACTCCAGAAGCGGCATGTAGGCCTTGTGAAGCCATTGCATGATCCGCGTTTCGGTCTCCTGCATATGTGTCGGCAGGATAATCGCACTCAACGCAGGCGTGACGGTAAAAGTAGCGAGAAGTCCGCCAGCCAAAGCATAGGCATAGGTTCGCGCCATCGGCCCGAAGATATTTCCTTCGACGCCGCTCAATGTGAACAGAGGCAGGAACGCCGCGATGATAATGGCTGCGGCGAAGAAAATGGAGCGCGACACGTCTGCCGCAGCAGAAAGGATGGCATGGCTTTTCATGCCCATCATGGTCTCGTCCGAGATCGCATTTTGTTCGGATGCCGACAACTCAGTCGTCTGCGTCAGCCGCCGGAAGATCGCCTCCACCATGATGACGGTGCCATCGACGATGAGGCCGAAATCGATCGCGCCAACAGACAAAAGATTTGCGGACTCGCCGCGCATGACCAGGATGATGACCGCGAAAAACAATGCGAAGGGGATCGTCGCACCAACAATCACAGCACTGCGCAAATCGCCCAGGAATAGCCACTGCAACAGCACGATCAGAATGATGCCGACCACCATGTTGTGCAGCACCGTATGCGTCGTGGTGTCGATCAGATCCTTGCGGTCGTAGATTCGCTCGATCCGAACCCCCGGTGGCAGAACGCTGGAATTGTTGATCGTTTGAACGAGCTGTTCGACACGCGCGATGGTCGGCGTGCTCTTCTCGCCACGGCGCATCAGCACGATGCCCTGCACGATGTCGTCA
>JAPLPA010000281.1:4538-7992 GCA_026400415.1 Afipia sp.
AGGCGTGGCTTTTCGCCGACCGTTACATTCGCCACGTCCTTGACGAGCACGGGATTGCCGCCGCTTTGCGAAATCATCGTGGTGGCGAGATCGTCGATGGAGCGGATCAACCCAACGCCGCGCACCACCGCAGACTGCGCGCCGATGTTCACGGTGTTGCCGCCGACATTGATGTTGGCGTTGCCGACAGCCGTGAGCAGTTGCGGCAATGTAAGGCCATAGGCGATGAGCTTGTTGAAATCGACTTGAAGTTCATAGGTCTTGGTCTTGCCGCCCCAGCTGGTGACATCGATCACACCCGGCACGACGCGGAAGCGGCGCTGCAACACCAAGTCCTGCAGCGTCTTCAGATCGAGCACGCTGTAGTTCGGCGGCCCGACGAGACGATAGCGGAAGATTTCCCCGATGGGACTGAGCGGCGAGATTTGCGGCTGAACATTGGCTGGCAGCGGAGCAAGTTGCGAAAGACGATTCAACACCTGCTGCAAGGCTTCATCATAAGTGTAGTCGAACGAGAACTGCAGCTTGACGTCCGATAATCCATAAAGAGAAATCGTGCGGATTGTGCGGACGTTCTTGATGCCAGCAACCTGTGTCTCGATCGGAATCGTGATGTATCGCTCGATCTCTTCAGCCGACAACCCCGGACTTTGCGTCACGATGTCGACCATAGGCGGCGTCGGGTCGGGATAGGCTTCGATATTAAGCTGATCGAACGCAATCAAACCGCCAATGACGGTGATGGCGAACAGAAGCACCATCAGGAAACGACGGCGGACAGCAAGTGCGACGAGACGATCCATCGAGACGGGATCTTTCAAAAAGTGGGAGCTGATTTAGCTTCCGGACGCCGCACGATCGATGAAAAGATTGCCTCTTGTGACGACTTGTTCACCGGGTTGAAGGCTACCCTTCACTTCGACAAGGTCGCCATTGGCCAGTCCGGTCTTGATTTGACGAAGTTCGATTGTCTTGTCGTCATGTGCAACCCAGACACGCACCTGATTGCCTTCATAGATCAATGCCTGTTTGGGCACACCCAGAGCGGGCCGATCGCCAGCCGAATAGATCGTCACATTGGCAAACATTTCCGGCTTTAGCGAACCGTCACGATTGTCGATGGTCGCGCGCGCCATTAACCGGCGCGTTGTGGAGTCGATTGCCGCCGACACATAATTGATACGTCCGGTGAGCGTCCGGCTGGGAAACGCGAGCACATTGAATGCGATCTCCTGGCCCACTTCAATATCCGGTGCCTCGGTTTCACGAACAAACGCCGTGATCCATACGGTCGATAGGTCACCGATTACGAAAACCGGATCGGTCGCGCCCGCATTCACATATTGTCCGGGACCAATCTTTCGCTGCACGACGGTGCCAGCGATGGGAGCCACGATGGTCGTTTCACGATCGATCTGGCCTTTGTCCTGAAATGTCGAAATCGCTTCTTCCGTAAGGCCGAGGATGCGCAGGCGGTTGCGCGCAGCACCGAGTGCGGTATCGGCTGAGCGCATGTCGTTTTGCGCAGTTACCAAAGCGGCCTGCGCCTGTTGGAGATCCTTCAGCGGAATCGCTTTGCCCTCATATAAGTCGCGGGCGCGCTTGTCTTGAATCTGCGCGAGTTCGAGTTGCGACTTCGCCTTGTTCATGGAAGTCGCGGCAGCGATGAAATCGTTTTGCGACTGCACATTGTCGGCAGCCTCGCTGACGAAGAGCGGCTGGCCCTGCGTCACGCGATCGCCGGGTCGCGCCAGAAGTTTGGTGACCCGCCCCGCATAGGGAGAAAATACCGGTGTGGAGCGATCTTCATCGACGGCAATTTTGCCTTCGGTGACGTGCTCGGCGCGAAACGTGCGCTCGATCACCGGCTGGATTGTCAGGCTTGCCCATTCGGCCGGTGTCGGCGTGTAGGTTTGCAGTCCCTTGCGGGACTGGCTGGACACATCGGAGTTATCCTTGGAGCCGATGATGGCCCGCAGGAGGCCCATAGCGGAAATGACGATCAGGGTCGAGAGAACTCCCGCCACGATTTTTTGACGGCTTGTAAGAGCCTGAAATCGCATGAGAATTTCGTTAGCTTTGGGATATTGTTGAAGCACTTAAGCGATTCCGTCGGCGGTTGGTGCGCAGTCCCGCTAATAGTGCCACTTTAATCTTGCGGACAATCTAAAATCGCAGGCGTGGATACTAATTTCAGTTAACTTCCGGTGATGGCCAGACCGGATTATGCGAACCGAGCGGCATGGCGGGACGGGTCCAGTGCGCCGGCGTTCTCGACAGTAGGGCGGAATGCCGAACGGCGCTCAGTTCGCCAAAATCTGACGCGCATTTTTCGACGAACGGTTTGACGGCTTCACCTTTGATATCCGGTGTCGAGAATCCGCCCTGAAGTTGTCCGAGATTCCACAGCCAGCGTCCGGTCTGCGCCAGCGACACACGCACATGCCAACTGCCGCCTTCACGTGCCTGGCGCGCTTTCGCCATCATCGCGCCGAATGCCATCAGATAACCGGTCGCGTGGTCGAGCATCTGGGCGGGTAATTCCTTCGGTCCATCGACACCCGCTGCATGTCCTTCGGCATGATTGAAGCCCGTCGTCGTCTGCACCAGCGAATCGAAACCACGGCGTCCGGCCCACGGACCGACATGGCCATAAGCCGATAGCGACACATAGACGATTCCGGGACTGATCCGCGCGGCGTCTTCAGGGGAGAAGCCGAGCGCCGCCAGCGACTGAGGCCGATACCCTTGTGAGAAAATATCCGCACTTGCGAACAGATGACGCAACGTTTCCCTGCCCTGTTCTGTTTTCAGATCGATGAAGGTCGACAATTTACCGCGGCCGGTATCGATGACGAGCCATGGGATCGCCGGCAGATTCGGGCTCGCGACCAGCATCACGTCGGCGCCATGCGCCGCTAACGTGCGGCCTGCGACCGGACCGGCTATGACGCGCGACAGATCGAGCACGCGCAAGCCCGACAACGGGCGGTCGCCTTTGGGCCAAGGTTTGGGATCGGCCTCGCCGATTTTCTCGATCGTCAGCAACGGCAGCTTCTCAATTTTCTGCGCGTGAGGCGTCGCCAGCCATTCCTCATGCGAACGCATCATCGCGACCACACACCCGCCGGCATAAGCAGCGGTCTCGAATGTCTCGGCTTTCCATTGCATCAGCGCACGTTGCACGTCGTCGCGCTCAGGCTTGCAACTAAGCACCTTGCAGACATTGTCGCGATGATGCGGAAAGTTGGTGTGAAGGCGCACGAAACGTCCGTCACCCGTTTTGTAAACACCCGCGATTGCATCCCATGCCGGAGGCGGCGGTTTGTCATCGACGCGCAGATAGCGCTCGGACCGGCATTCAATGGCCGCATGCAGCATATCGATGGAGACTGTTTGCGCCTCGCCGCTTCGGGCTTTCCATATTTGCGCGGCTGCAAGTCCTGCCGCAGCA
>JAPLPA010000281.1:8008-10240 GCA_026400415.1 Afipia sp.
GCCGCAGCAGTCGTGACTTGTGCAGCGGCTGCGACACGAAACGACGACGGCAGAACTGGCTCTCGTCCGGTTAAAGTGACGTCATTGAGCGCAGCCGGATCGCCACCGCCAAGCCTCCACAGTTCCGCGAGAGCCTCGTAAGGCGATTGCATCAGGTCTTCGGGCAAATTCTTGGAACCTCACGCACCGGCAGTCGGCACAGGTTCCAATCGTAAGGCGGTTCGACAAAAGAACCCATGACAATTAGGCGTGTTCATGATATGTTCTAATTAGCCGCATAGTTACGGTTCGTTCTGAAGAGCCCTTAGTCGTCAATTCAAACAAAGCGATCCTTCAATGGACCTCCGTCATAAATTGGAAATTTTGGCGGATGCCGCCAAATACGATGCGTCTTGCGCATCCAGTGGTACTGAAACCCGCGATAGCCGCGACAAGAAAGGCATGGGCTCGACCGATGCCGGCATGGGTATATGTCACTCTTATGCGCCGGATGGGCGTTGCATTTCGCTGCTGAAAATCCTGCTGACGAACGCTTGCAACTACGACTGCCTTTATTGCGTCAACCGCGCCTCCTCAAACGTGCAGCGTGCACGGTTCACCGTGGAAGAAGCCGTCAAGCTGACACTCGATTTCTACCGCCGAAATTATATTGAAGGGCTGTTTCTCTCTTCAGGCATTATCAAGAGCCCGAACTACACGATGGAGCAGGTTGTGCGCGTGGCAAAGAGCCTGCGCGAGGATCACCATTTCCGCGGGTACATCCATCTCAAAACAATTCCCGAGGCTGACGACGAGTTGATTGCGGAAGCCGGTAAATATGCTGACCGGCTCTCAATCAACATCGAAGTGCCGACGGAACCCAGCCTTGCCAAGCTTGCACCGGAAAAAGACGTGCGCGCGATCCGCCGAACGATGGCGCGGCTGCGTTTTAGGCTCGATAAGGCGAAAGACAATAAAAACAACAAACGCGCGCCTCGCTTTGCACCCGCTGGACAAAGTACGCAAATGATCGTGGGCGCGGACACCTCGAACGATCAGACGATTCTGGAGACCAGCGCGAATCTTTACGGCTCCTACAACCTAAGGCGCGTCTATTATTCCGCGTTCAGCCCGATACCCGACGCCAGCCGTGCGTTACCACTTCAGGCCCCTCCCCTCGTTCGGGAGCACCGGCTTTATCAAGCCGACTGGCTGCTTCGGTTTTATGGATTCAATATTGATGAAATCACCGATCCGCTCGAAAACGGAATGTTGCCGCTCGACATCGATCCAAAACTTGCATGGGCGCTGCGCCACCGCGATCGCTTCCCGCTCGATGTGAACAGCGCAAGCCGCGAAGATTTGCTGCGTGTACCCGGTTTTGGCGTCAAAGCCGTCAATCGGATTTTATCAGCCCGGCGCGTCACTTCCATCCGTGCTGCCGATCTGGCGCGGCTGCATGTGCCGCGCGCCAAGGCATTGCCGTTCATCGTGCTTGCAGATCACAGACCGTCTGCATCGCAAATTGACAGCAAACGCTTGATTCAGATGTTTCGGCCACCTGTTCAACAACTAGGTTTCGCGTTTTGAATATCATCGCGTTGAAAAGCGAAACCGATTTTTTAGGCTGGCGCGAGGCGGCACGCGCATTGGTTCTCAACAACATCGCCCCGCCCGATGTGAGTTGGACTGTCGCGGGCGGCAATGAATTATTCGCGCCTTCGCGATTGCCGGCGGTGGAAACTGGCGAAAGGTTTAATGTGCCTGCGGTTTTTTTAAGCCTGGCACGCACCGCAATCCTCAATCGCAATCCTGAACGATTTGCATTGTTGTATCGCTTGCTTTGGAGATTGCGCTTCAAGCCGGATTTAATGAGTGCATCGACAGACGAAGATGTCTCGCGCATCGGTGGGCTTGCTCGCGAGGTGCGACGCGACGAGCACAAAATGCACGCCTTCGTCCGGTTTCGCGAATTCGGCAGGGACGATGACTTTCGATTTGTCGCGTGGTTCGAACCTGCGCATTATATTGTCGAACTTGCCGCGCCTTTTTTCGAACGCCGCTTCGCCGACATGGGGTGGTCGATCCTGACACCAGACCTCTGCGCGCACTGGGATGGACATAAAACGCTTTTCACGCCGGGCGCGACAAAATCGGACGCGCCGGGCAGCGACCCGCTGGAGAAAATATGGCTCGCTTATTACGCCAGTATTTTCAATCCCGCGCGGCTGAAAATCAAAGCGATGCAAGCTG
>JAPLPA010000508.1 GCA_026400415.1 Afipia sp.
CAGAAGAAAGACTGATCGGCCCCAGCCCATGTGCAGGCTGATACCACAGTCTGTCCAGAAGTCACTGGGCTCGGGATGTGTTAAGCGCGGATTCACGATTCGATGCGCTTCTGGGCCAAGAGAATGGTGGTCGCTTAGACTAGACTTGATCCTATCGGATCAATCCTACAGACAGCAGGTGCCCTTCGCGGAAAGATTTAAGGGATCTTTCCGCATCGTGCCAGGAATTGCCGCAAACGTCGATCCGTGATTTCAACGTCGGATACGAAGTCGTCACTCCCGTTCAACCTGCGATAGGAAATCACATGAAGCTTCGCCTTGCCTTGATCTCCTTGGTCGTTCTCGCGGGAACGAATCGGGTCTATTGCTCTGAGCCCTCCCAGGGGGCGGATCGCCCCAACATCGTCTTTATCTTTTCTGATGATCATTCGATCCAGACCATCGGGGCTTACAACGCGCGCCTGTCCCAGTTTTGCCGGGAACAGGGAATCACTCCCAACATTGACCGGTTGGCGGCAACGGGTGGTCTGTTTGTGAACAGCTTCTGCGGTAATTCGCTTTGTTCGCCCAGCCGCGCCTCGGTTCTGACTGGTTTGCACAGCCACGCCAACGGCGTTATGACGCTCGATCAACCGATCAAAGCAGGATTGTGGACCTTTCCAAATTCTTTGCGCCAAGCGGGCTATCAAACAGCAGTGATCGGCAAATGGCATCTCGATAAGACGATCCCCGAGTATGCCGACTGGCAATTACTGCCGGGGCAAGGCGACTATCTCAATCCTGTGTTCATCAGCAAGAGCGGCCGAGAGAAGCACACCGGCTATGTCACCGACATCACTACCGATCTAGCGCTGGACTGGTTGAAACTGCGGGATGCTTCCAGGCCTTTCTTTCTCGCGATCCATCACAAGGCACCGCATCGCAACTGGGTGCCTCCGCTGCGTTACGCCACCTGGCTCGACGACGTCGCCGTGCCTGAGCCGGCCACCTTGTTCGACGATTACACCAATCGAGCTTCGCCGGCGCGGTTTCAGGAGATGAACATCGGCAAGGACATGACGATGGCTTCCGATCTGAAGGTCGGCAACACGTTTGCCGCGAATCCTCTCTACGCCGCCCGCAATGCCGACTTCGCGGCGAAGACACCGATGGGCGACGACCTCACGCGCTGGAAGTATCAGCAATACCTGAAGGATTATCTGCGCTGCGTCAAAGCCGTGGACGACGGCGTGGGGCGCGTACTGGACGCCCTGAGCAGCGCCGGGCTGGAAAAGAACACGATTGTCATCTACTCGTCTGACCAGGGATTCTACATGGGCGAACACGGCTGGTTCGACAAGCGCTGGATCTATGAAGAATCGCTGCACATGCCGTTCATCATCCGCTGGCCGGGCGTGGTGCAGGCGGGCACGCGCTTCGGGCCCTTCGTTCAGAACATCGACTACGCGCCGACATTCATGGACATGGCTGGCGGACAAATCCCTGATGGGTTGCACGGACGATCCATCGTTCCCATCCTGCGCGGTGAAACGCCCGCCGATTGGCGCAAGAGTGTCTACTATCATTACTACGACGACAACGGCGCGCACAACGTGGTGAAACATTATGGCGTGCGCACCGACCGCTATACGCTGGCGTACTATTACACGACAGAAGAATGGGAGATGTTCGACAACGAACAGGATCCGGAGCAACTTCGCAGCGTCTATGCCGATTCGGCTTACGCCAAAACGCTTGCGGAACTGAAGATCGAACTGGGCCGCCTCCGCAGGCTTTACCAGGACAGCGACGGGACGCGTGATTAACGAATACTCATTAGTCGCTGTGGTATTCGTCGTTGCTTCGTAACCGTTCACGGGCAAAAGGCGAGGGACAGTCCCTGGCCCGTGACTTCCCGCCGCCTGACCTTTTGAAGAGGCTTTTGAATCGATGAACAGCACCAAAGCCGATGTGGCACTCCTCACCGAACAGCGGTATTCTGCGTCCGCTGCTGCCGAGGGGGATTGGTATCTAGATAACATCCTTCGCGATGACCAGTTGCTGCAATCGGAGCTGGCGTGTCACGGAATCTCCTCGGTGCGGATCGACTGGGCCAGCCCCGAAGTCGATTGGTCTCGATTCCGCTGCGCCGTTTTTCGAACGACGTGGGACTACTTCGAGCGGCAGTACGAGTTCACAGCCTGGCTGAACAACATCCGGGGGCAAACTCAACTCTGCAACGTTGCGGAACTCATATCCTGGAATATGGATAAGCACTACCTCGCCGACCTGGAGGCGAAGGGCATTTCGATCGTGCCGTCGAAGTTCATCGAACGCGGGAGCACGGTCACTCTGCACGAACTGCTCGACGTATCCGGCTGGGATGAGGCCATTATCAAGCCCTGCATTTCCGGGGCGGCCCGTCACACGTATCGCATCAATCGTGAGACAGCCGCTCCACTGGAGCCTGTGGTCCGGCAACTGCTGACCGACGAATCGCTCATCCTGCAACCGTTCCAGCAGAGCGTGATGCGTCAGGGCGAGGACACG
>JAPLPA010000340.1:0-1806 GCA_026400415.1 Afipia sp.
ATACTTCAGGGAGGACCACTTCAAAGGGGGCAGATCACAGCCAGGCGCATGCAGGAATCTGTCAGCCCTATTACAATTTCACGAGCAGTAAATGGCGAGCGACGGACGGATACGAGCATCACTCTTTCCATCGCCAAGGATCACGGCGCGATGCGTCTCTACTCCGTCGCGACCTTGCATGTCCGGAGATCGCGGCTGAGAGTGGCACAAATCAACTGGATAGATTTTTAGTGATTCCTATCAGTTAGGTGACCGAGGCCTTGTCGATGGGCCGTATTCCATAACGCCAGTTATGCGCATCAAATCGCGGTAACCTGGGTTAGTAAATCGGCGCCGTTACAAACCATCAGGTTTTAATGATGAGGGGTGGCTGGGTAACTTGAAAAACAACGCTAGAACGGCATAGTTGATCGATCGTCTCTGGTGCAATGCCCCAATCTGCCAAGACTTCGCGGCTATGCTGACCGAGCGCTGCGGGCGGTACCGATGGCGTCGGTTTTGTCGCGCTGAAGCGTGGATTGGCCGCCGGCTGATTCACGCCGTTGAAATCGATATAGGTTTGACGCGCTTTCAGATGAGCGTGTTTGCTCGCCTCGTCAATTGTCAGGACTGGTGCAAAGCACGTGTCTGTGCCCTCCAGCAAAGCGCACCATTCATCACGTGAGCGGGCCAGAAAACAGGCTTTGAATCGTTCGCGCTGGTAATCCCATCGCGAGCGATCTGTATGAGGCCGCATGTTCGAATCGTGCTCAAGACCTAGTTTCAAGAGTAGAAGTTCATAGAACTTATCCTCCATTGCGCCGATCGAAACAAATTTCCGATCCGACGTTTCGTAAGCGGCATAATACGGGGCGCCTCCATCCACGATGTTATCACCACGTTGCGACGACCAAATTCCGCCGCGTCGAAACCCGACAACCATTGTCAGCAAAGCTGCCGCGCCGTCCACCATCGCCGCATCAACAACCTGTCCCTGCCCCGTCCGCTGCGCATGAAGCAATGCGCTGACGATTCCGAAAGCGCAGTAAACGGCGCCGCCGCCGAAATCCCCGACAAGATTGAGTGGCGGCACCGGCGGCCCTTCTCGTGAGCCAATTGCATGCAACACGCCCGATAACGCGATGTAGTTGATGTCGTGGCCCGCCATTTGCGCGTAGGGACCGTCTTGTCCCCAACCCGTGAGTCGTCCAAATACTAGCTTCGGATTCCGTGACAGACAGACATCAGGGCCAAGCCCCATGCGTTCGACCACGCCGGGCCGGAAACTTTCTATTACCGCGTCAGCCTGATCGATCATACGCAACACAGTGTCACGTCCCGCTTCGCTTTTAAGATCGATTGCAAGCGAACGGCGCCCCCGCAATAATAAATCGAATTTCACGTCTATCGGAACACCCAGCCCTGATGCGGCTAGCCGGTCAACGCGAACGACATCAGCCCCCATGTCGGAGAGCATCATCGCGCAGTGCGGGCCTGCGCCAATTCCGGCGAGTTCAACAATCCTTAGTCCTGCAAGCGGGCCCATAATAATCCTGAAATTGACGTTGGTTCAGCCGTTAGCGTTGGGTCGACCAATCGCGCAATTCGCGGCGGAGAACTTTTCCGGTCGGACCTTTTGGCAGTTCGTCGATGAATTCGATCTCGCTTGGTACTTTATAGTCAGCGAGTTTTGTCCTGCAGTGATCGACTAGCTCAGCCACGCTAGTAGCTGTGGTTTTCCTCACAACATAGGCTTTGACCGTCTCGCCGAACACATCGTCTGGCTTTCCGATCACGGCGCATTCAGAGACACCTTCATGGGTGTAG
>JAPLPA010000340.1:1899-4213 GCA_026400415.1 Afipia sp.
CGACGATGTAAAGGAAGCCATTCTTGTCGGTCATTCCGAGATCGCCACTGCGCACCCAACCATTGATCAAAGTTTCCGCAGTCGCAGTTGGATTCTTGTAATATCCGGTCATGGTCAGTGGCCCGGTGAGCATCACCTCGCCGATTGTGCCGACGGGACATTCCTTTAGATCATCATCGACAATCTTGAAGGCGCAGCCCGGCAGAGCTCGCCCGCAAGAATCAGGCTGACCTGTTGTTTCCAGTTTTGGGTCGAACGTGGTGACCGGCGTGCACTCCGTCATCCCCCAAAGATCGAAGATGTTGAAGCCAAGGCTGGCCTTTGCGCGTTTGACCAGCGCGTCGGGCAAGTTTGCGCCGCCTGAGAAAGCGGCACGGACGGATGACAGATCACAATTCTTACCCATATCGGCGTAATTTATCAGCATGACGTACATGGTCGGGACGCCCATCATGATCGTGACTCGATGCTTGCGAACGGCATCTGCAACGAGCTGCGGATGAAAGCGATCCTGCAGGACTACGCTAGCACCGCCAGCAACCGATGCGAGGGCGTTGATAATCAGAGGGTAAATGAAGGCAAGCGAGCCCATCACGATCGAACGATCGGACGGTGTGATGGAAAGATGTTTCGCCACCATCTGCGCCGCGAATATCTCGGCGCCGTGGCTGAGCAGAACGCCTTTCGGAACTCCGGTCGTTCCGGACGTATAGAAGATAAGGGCGGGATCGCTGTCCTTCACGGCAGCAACAAGGGTATCAGGCGCGGCGTTAGCCAGCACTGTCTGCCAGCTATTGGTGCCCGCGGCGCCCCGCACGATGGTTTCGAACTCTACCTTGGCCTGTTCGAAGTGGCTGACCAGATCAGAATCCAGAATAGCGAGCTTGGGTTCGCAATGGTTGGCGATATTGCACATCTCCGGCGGACGCAAGCCGGGATTGGTTGGCACACAGATCGCACCCGAGCCGAGAACGGCAAGAATGCTGACAAGCCATTCCGTACAATTATTCATCGCCAGAACGACATGATCACCGGCGCCGATACCTCGCGAACGTAGCACGCCCGTCAGTCGCCGAACTCCATCAGCAATATCATCGAAGCTCACCTCCTTGTCGTCGACAACAAGGATGGGTTTGCTCGCGAATGAAGGCCGGCTGTTCCAGAAAATCTGTGCGATGTTCAATGATAAACTTCCCGCAGCACGTTCAACCGTGCATCGTGAGACCGCCGGACACGCTGATAACCTGTCCCGTGATGAACGATGCGTCATCGCTGGCAAGAAATGCAACAATGCCGGGAATATCTTCGGGCTGCCCCAGCCGCTTGAGCGGGATGGCGCGCTTCATGGCATCGTGCACCTTCTGGCCGCCCGGTCCCTGGTTCATAAAATCTTGCAACATCGGGGTATCCGTCGGGCCGGGACAAACAGCGTTCAGCAGGACATTACGTCGCGCCAACTCTCGCGCCAGCGTTTTGGTAAGTGCGATCACACCACCTTTGCATGCGGAATAAACTGCCTGCCCTGACGAACCGACACGACCGGCATCGGACGCGATCGTCACTACGCGACCGCCGCCGCGCTGCGCCATCGAAGTCAGCACAGCGTGGAACATATTGATCGGACCGTTCAAGTTGATCGAAACCACCTTTTGACGCAGCGCTTCATCGGTATCCAGGAAGTCGGAGAACTTGTCCCACCCTGCATTGTTGACGAGAATGTTGACCGACCCAAGCGCCTTCTCAGCAGCGACGATAGCCCGACATACCGCGCTGTAATCACTGATATCCACAGCTACGTGGCAGACTTGACCAGCGTTGCCAAGTTCTGCGGCGAACGATTCGAGACCCTTGGCGTCGATATCGAACATTGCGACGCTGCAACCTTCCTCGACAAGACGCTTGCAGATCTGCCGTCCCATTCCGCCCGCCGCGCCGGTGACCAGCGCGACCTTTCCCTTCAAGCCCTTCATATTCAAACTCGCTTACTTTGCCGAACCAGTGACGAGCGGGCAATTGCCTTCGCTTTCCGGACGATATGCATCCTTGCCGGCCAATTTGCTGAGAACCTTATAGTCGTCAAATTGCCCCTTAGATTCCTGTGGAGTTTTAACTTGCACGAGATACATATCGTGCAGCACACGCCCATCTGTTCGGATCGTGACGTTCTTGTTGTTGAAGTCATTGACGGAAAGTTCGCGCATCTTAAGGGAAACGGCCTTTGCTTCGTCGGTTCCCGCGGCCTTTACAGCCTTCAAATAATGCACGACGCCGGAATACAGACCAACTTGGAGCATATTCGGGGGGCGCTTCCCGC
>JAPLPA010000178.1:0-8455 GCA_026400415.1 Afipia sp.
GATCGCGCCGCCGAACAGCAGAAGCTTTTCCGTCAGAGTCGTCTTGCCGGCGTCCGGATGCGAGATGATCGCAAAAGTTCGCCGCCGCGCCACCTCATTGGCAATCGGGGAGCGCTGATGTTCAAGGGAAATTGCAGTGTCGGACATGGTCGAGCCTGTGGCAGCAAAACGCGGCAGGATCAAGAGAGATTTGATGACCGATCAGCGCACGACAAACGATACCGCGAAATAGGTGATCGCGGCGACCAGCGCGGAGGCCGGAATGGTGAAAATCCAAGCCACCACAATCGAACTTGCCACGTTCCAGCGCACCGCCGAGACACGCCGTGCAGCACCCACGCCGACGATCGCGCCCGTGATAGTGTGTGTGGTCGACACCGGAATGCCGAGATAGGTCGCCATGAACAATGTCGCAGCGCCGCCCGTCTCGGCGCAGAAGCCCTGCATCGGATTGAGCTTGGTGATGCGAAGACCCATGGTGCGCACGATCCGCCATCCGCCGAGCAATGTGCCGAGCGCCATCGCAGCCTGACACGAAAGGACAACCCAAAACGGGACACTGAATTCCGTTCCAAGATGGCCCTGCGAGTAAAGCAACACCGCAATGATACCCATCGTCTTTTGGGCGTCGTTGCCGCCGTGACCCAGCGAATACAGCGAAGCCGACGCAAATTGCAAAATCCGGAATGCGCGATCGACCGCAAACGGAGTGGACCGTACCGCCGCCCAAGAAACAATCGCGGTCAACATCAGCGCAAGCACGAAGCCTACGAACGGCGACAGCACAATAGCCAGCAGCGTTTTGGAAAGCCCGCTCCACACCATGACGTGAATGCCGGCCTTGGAAATGCCCGCTCCGAGAAGACCGCCGATAAGAGCATGCGAACTGCTCGACGGCATTCCGAGTGCCCATGTGATCAGATTCCACATGATCGCGCCGATCAACGCAGCGAAAATAACTTGCGGGTCTATGACGCTTGGTTCGATAATGCCGGTGCCGATTGTCTGCGCGACATGAAGGCCAAACACAGCGAATGCGATGAAATTGAAAAATGCCGCCCACGCCACCGCATATTGCGGGCGCAAGACGCGCGTGGAAACGATTGTCGCGATCGAATTGGCCGCGTCGTGCAATCCGTTCAAAAAATCGAACAGCAACGCAACGGCAATCAATCCAACGAGGATCGGGAAGGCAAGCGAAGCGTCCACGGCTCGGTCCTGACCCTAAACTTGCTCGATGACGATGCTGTTGATCTCGTTGGCGACGTCATCGAAGCGGTCGGCGACTTTTTCCAGATGCTTGTATATCTCCGCACCAACGACGAAATCCATCGGGTTGCCTTCGCGGTGCTTGAGATAAAGTTCCTTGAGGCCGATGTCGTTGAGATCGTCGACACGGCCCTCAAGACGCGTGATTTCCTCAGTTAGCGCCGTCAGCGTCGTCACATTCTCGCCCATCGATTGCATCAGCGGCAATGCGCGGCCGACGAGATTGGCGCACTGTACGAGGATGGTGCCGATTTCGCGCATCGGCGGCTCGAAAGTACGGACCTCGAACAGCATCACCGCCTTCGCGGTTTGTTGCATCTGGTCGATGGCATCGTCCATCGAGGTAATGAGGTTTTTTATATCGCCGCGATCGAACGGTGTGATGAAGGTGCGGCGAACAGCAGTGAGAACTTCGCGGGTGATTTGATCTGCATCGTTCTCGAACTGGTTGACACGCTGGCAATAGACCGGGACTTCTTCCCCGCCGCGCAACATGCCTTCGAGCGCCTGCGCGCCCTGCACCACGGTCTGGGAGTGGCGGGCAAACAGGTCGAAGAACCGTTCTTCCCGAGGCAATATGGCGCGAAACCAGCGATTCATAGGCATTTCCCGGCGTGACGATCACGCTTTACGTGTCTGTCATAAACCGTTTCACCGGGCAAAAGCCACCTGCTCTGTATCATTCGAGCGGTATCCACCGGTTTGTAACGCCGGGTTCCGGTGTGAAGATACTAGAGAGACCGTTTGAAATAGTGAGCGATTTCGCCGATCACGCCGCGGCGGAATGTCAGCACGCAAATGACGAAGATCGCGCCCTGGATTACGGTGACCCATTGGCCAAATCCGGCGAGATATTGCTGCATGGCGATGATTACGAAAGCTCCGATCAGGGGTCCGAACACCGTCCCCAGCCCTCCGACCAGCGTCATCAGCACGACTTCGCCGGACATCGTCCAGTGCACGTCGGTCAGCGATGCATTCTGCGCAACGAAGACTTTCATCGAGCCGGCGAGACCCGCCAGTGTGCCGGATAGAATAAAGGCAAGCAACTTGTACTGATCGGTTTTGTAGCCGAGCGAAATGGCGCGTTGTTCATTCTCACGGATCGACTTCAGGACCTCACCGAAAGGCGAATTGATGGTGCGATAGATCAGCAGGAACGCGAGCAGGAAAACGGCCAGAATGACAAAGTAGAGCGTTGTCGTATTTGATAGGTCGAGAACGCCGAACATCTTGCCTTGCGGAATGCCCTGAATGCCGTCTTCGCCATGAGTGAAAGGCGTTTGCAGATAGATGAAATACAACAATTGAGAGAGCGCCAAAGTGATCATCGAAAAATAGATGCCTTGGCGGCGAATGGCGATGAGGCCGGTCACAACACCGAGCGCAGCGGCGGCGAGAACGCCGACCACGATTCCCAATTCGGGAGAAAACCCCCAAACCTTCAACGCATGCGCGGTCACATAGCCTGCCGTACCTAAGAACATCGCATGGCCGAACGACAATAACCCGCTGTAACCGATCAGCAAATTAAACGCGCAAGCGAACAACGCAAAACATAAAGCCTGCATCACGAAATACGGATAGATGCCGGTGAAAGGTACGACCGCGAGCAACAGCGCCATGATGACGAACGCGACCATTTCGTCGCTGGTGCTGCGACCGGATGTGGGGACCGAATTTTCAGTAATCGTCGTCATGTCACGCCGCCTTCCCTGTCAGTCCGGTCGGCTTGACGAGCAGCACCAGTACCATCAGCACGAAGACGACGGTGTTCGACGCTTCGGGGTAAAAATACTTCGTCAGGCCTTCGATAACGCCAAGCGTAAACCCTGTGACGATCGATCCCATGATAGATCCCATGCCGCCGATTACGACCACCGCGAACACAACGATAATGAGGTCCGCACCCATCAGTGGGCGAACCTGATTGATTGGCGCCGACAACTGCGGCGAGACCGACGCCCAATCCATAAGTCAGCGTAATCATGCGTGGAACATTGATGCCAAACGCACGAACCAGTGTCGGATTTTCGGTCGCAGCGCGCAGATTTGCGCCAAGCCGCGTTCGTTCGATCAGATACCAGGTCAGGAGGCAGACAATCAGAGAGAATACGACAACCCAGCCGCGATAGATCGGCAGATACATGAAGCCGAGATTTACGCCGCCCTGAAGAATGCTAGGAATGGCGTAAGGAAGCCCTGATGAACCGAAATAATTCTGGAACAGCCCCTGGATAATTAGTGCGAGGCCGAACGTCAGCAGCAAACCGTACAAATGGTCGAGCCCAGTCAGCCACTGCAACATTGTGCGTTCGAGAATGATTCCAATACCGCCGACAATGAGAGGTGCCAGGATCAGCGCGTACCAGTAGTTGACGCCGAGATAGTAAAGCAGGAAGTAGGCTGCGAACGCGCCCATCATATAGAGCGCGCCATGAGCGAAATTGATGATGTTGAGCATGCCGAAAATCACGGCGAGCCCAAGACTCAGCAGCGCGTAGAACGAGCCGTTGATCAGTCCAACCAGAAGCTGGGCGTAGAGGGCTTGCATCGTCTCGGTTCTCTCAGGCTCGAATTCTTAACACGGAAACGAGTTGCCCGGCAGTTTTCGCTGCCGGGCAGCCGCCATTACTTCTTGACGAGTGAGCAAGTGCTTTCCGCAAGCGGACGGAACGCCTTGTCTGCTGGCGTGGTGCCGACCAGCTTGTAGTAATCCCACGGTCCCTTAGATTCAGCCGGAGACTTCACTTCGAAGAGATAAGCTGGCGTGAGCTTGCGGCCCGTGACCTGGATTTCGCCCGGTCCAAACAGCTTGTCGTCAGTCTTCATGCTCTTCATTTTCTCGACGACCTTGATGCCGTCATGCGGATTGTTGCCCATTGCTTCGAGTGCCTTGAAGTAATGGATCAGACCGGAATAAACGCCAGCCTGCACCATGGTCGGCTTGGCGTTGTTCTTTGCCTTGTCCGAGTAACGCTTGGAAAACTCACGCGTGCCGTCGTTCAGATCCCAGTAGAACGTCTCGGTGAAGTTCAAGCCCTGAGCGATATTCAGTCCAAGCGAGTGAACGTCGGACACGAACATCAGAAGGCCGGCGAGTTTCTGTCCGCCCTTGACGATGCCGAATTCAGCCGCCTGCTTGATCGAGTTGGTCGTGTCGCCGCCGGCGTTGGCCAAACCGACGATCTTTGCTTTGGACGCCTGCGCCTGCAGCAGGAACGACGAGAAGTCCGACGAATTCAGCGGATGCTTGACGCTGCCGAGAATTTTACCGCCGGCAGCTGTCACAGCCGCCGTGGTATCTTTTTCGAGCGCGGCACCGAACGCGTAGTCCGCGGTCAAAAAGAACCAGCTATCACCACCGGCCTTCACCAGCGCGGTGCCCGTGCTGTTCGCCAGCATATAGGTGTCGTAAACCCAGTGAATGACGTTCGGCGAGCACTGCGCATCCGTCAGCGCCGACGAGGCGGCGCCGGAATTGATCATGATGATATTCTTTTCCGTCACGACATTCTTGACGGCGAGAGCGACGCCCGAATTCAGAACGTCGACGATCACATCGACCTTCTCGACATCGGCCCATTGCCGCGCAATCGTAGTGCCGACGTCCGGCTTGTTCTGGTGGTCGGCGTAGATCAATTCGATCTTCCACCCCTTCGCAGTCAAACCGGAATCATCGAGCGCCATTTGGGCGGCCAAAGTCGAGCCCGCGCCGCCCACGTCGGCATAAAGGCCCGACATATCGGTCAGGTTGCCGATCTTGATGGTTTTGTCCTGAGCGAAGGCGCCCGTTCCTGCTGCGAGCACCAATGCGGTGCTGAGCATCAGCGCTGAAATTTTATTCTTCATGTTTTCTCCTCCGGAATTATAGTTTTGGATCTCTTGGATTGGTCGTGTTGCCTGGCGAACTAAACGCCAAGATAGGTATGGAGTTTTTCCATGTTTGCTTTGATTTCCGAGTTGGCAAATGTATCGATGATCTTTCCATGCTCGACGACATAATGACGATCCGCGACTGTAGAGGCGAAGCGGAAATTCTGTTCGACGAGGAGGATCGTAAAACCCTCG
This sequence comes from Afipia sp., assembly GCA_026400415.1. GTDB lineage: Bacteria > Pseudomonadota > Alphaproteobacteria > Rhizobiales > Xanthobacteraceae > Afipia. Next base: position 5,341 of record JAPLPA010000178.1, read on the forward strand.
GATTTCAACCGCGCGATCATGTGGCCGATCTGCTGAATGATAATCGGCGCCAAACCTTCTGTCGGCTCGTCAAGCATCAGGAAACGTGCACCGGTACGTAAAATTCGCCCAATGGCGAGCATTTGCTGTTCGCCACCTGATAACTTGGTGCCTTGGCTTCCAAGTCGTTCCTTTAGATTTGGAAACAGCTCGAAAATCTGGTCGAGCGACATTCCTCCGCTGCGTATGATCGGCGGCAGCAACAGATTTTCTTTTACATCGAGGCTAGCGAAAATTCCTCGTTCCTCGGGACAGAACGCAACGCCGAGGCGCGCAATCTTGTCTGACGGCATCCGGGAAATATCCGTGCCCTCGAATTCAATCGAGCCGGTCCGTTTACCGATGATACCCATCACCGATTTTAGCGTCGATGTTTTGCCCGCACCATTGCGGCCTAGCAATGTCACGACTTCGCCCGGACGAACGTCGAAATTGATGCCGTGAAGAATATGGGACTCGCCGTACCACGCCTCGAGATTCTTCACCGAGAGAACGGGAGTGCCTGCGGCGCTATTCATGGCCGGCTCCCAAATAGGCTTCCTTGACACGCTCATCTTTCGACAGCGTTGCGTAGTTGCCTTCGGCGAGAACCCGCCCGCGCGTCAGCACAGTGATCGTGTCGGATAGGTTCGACACCACACTGAGATTATGTTCGACCATCAGGATCGTGTATTTCGCTGAAATTCGTTTGATGAGTGCGGCGATCTTGTCGATGTCTTCATGGCCCATACCGGCCATCGGCTCGTCGAGCAGCATCATCTCAGGATCGAGCGCCAAGGTGGTCGCGATCTCAAGCGCGCGCTTTCGGCCATACGGCATTTCCACGGCAGTGGTTTGGGCGAACTCACTCAGCCCTACGTCGGTGAGGAGCTGCTCGGCGCGCGAGTTGTATTGATTCAAAATGGACTTGGACCGCCAGAAATCGAATGAACTGCCGTGCTGGCGTTGGAGCGCGACGCGCACGTTTTCCAGTGCAGTAAGATGTGGAAATACTGCCGAAATCTGAAACGAGCGAACCATACCCAGTCGCGCGACATCGGCTGGAGCCAGAGCAGTAATATCCTGCCCCTTGTACAAAATCTGGCCCTTTGAGGGCTTGAGAAATTTAGTCAGCAAGTTGAAGCAGGTCGTCTTACCGGCACCGTTGGGGCCGATCAACGCATGAATGCTTCCGCGACGGACCCGAAGATTGACATCGCTGACGGCAACAAAGCCGGCGAACTCTTTCGTCAATCCATGGGTTTCAAGGATGTACTCGTTGGACAATCAATTTCCCCCATCGGCCTTCGAGCGATCCGCCCGTGGTCGAATTTCCCCTGCTCGTACCCGGCGTGGATTCTTGGAAATCCACTTGGGCCGACAGGCTCCACCAAGAATATGCAGCGAATTGTCAGGTGTGCGCAAGGTGCAATGCTGGGCACCATAATATGACGGTGCGGCAAAAAGCGCTTGGTTTGGAGGCACTTGGGTCAGGTCGGCAAGAGCCGTTCGACCATGGTCGATAGCGCTCGGGGTAAGGCCGCATTAAGCGTGTTTCGCCTTCAAATCGCGCATTCATCGAAAATTTCGAGTTCGAAAGCGATCATCCGCAACTTTCATTTTATTGGCTGCATCAATTCATTTTCCGGGGTCACGACGATGGGTGCGCACGACGTAGACGGACTTGACGTGACTACGCCGTTTGAAAGCGCAGGACCCGCGGTCGTCAAATCCATCAAGCACCGCGATCTTCTCAATACGTGGCTGCGGCTTTACGCCAAGCATGACCGGCTTCCTCAATTCGACGATTATCAGCCAGAGCGGCTCTCGGACGAACTGCCGGACATCGTCTATTACACGATCGAACACGCCGAGCCGGAGTGCCGCATTGTCATCGACAGCGATGGCACACGCATGTCGGACGCATACGGCACGCGTGGCCGAGGCCGATATCTAGACGAATATCTCGGCCCAAAACTCGCACCGATCGTGATGCCGATCTATCGCGAATGCATTTTGCGGCGGCTGCCAGTCTATACGATCTCAAAGGTCGATGACTTGTACGGCCGCAAGGTCGACTACGAACGTCTGCTGTTGCCTTTCTCGGAAGGCGCGGGCGTCAACCGTATCATCGCATCTCTGAAAACGATCAGCGACGACGGAACGTTCGAAATTCGCAATCTCATGCGCGCGAACGACGTTCTGCCGATCTACGTTTACAAATCGGTTATCGAGCAGAATCTGTTTCACAAGATGCCTGCACGCATCTCGCCCGGCGACGTGATCGAATTCAACTGAGCATCAGGCTCTCGCCGGCTCGCGCTCCATCGCTTCACCAAGCTCGATGGGATGCGCCATCGCTTCGTGCAGCTTGTCCTTGTCCAGTTCGCCTTCCCAACGACTGAGGACGACTGTCGCGACACCGTTGCCGATCAGATTGGTCAGCGCGCGGCATTCGCTCATGAACTTGTCGATGCCAACCAAAATCGCCAGCGACGCAATTGGAATATCCGGCCCAATCGCCAGCGTTGCTGCCAGGGTAATGAAGCCAGCCCCGGTTACGCCCGACGCGCCTTTTGAGGTGATGATCGCGACGCCGAGAATGCCAAGCTCCTGCCAAATCGTCAGATGCGTATTGGTGGCCTGCGCGAGGAACAGTGTCGCTAGCGTCATATAGATATTGGTGCCGTCGAGATTGAAGCTGTATCCGGTCGGAATGACGAGACCGACAACGCCCCGCGATGCGCCAAGCCGCTCCATCTTCACGATCATCTGCGGCAAAACCGTCTCCGACGACGATGTACCAAGCACGATCAGCAATTCATCCTTGATGTAGCCGATGAAACGAAGAATGGAAAAACCTGAAAAGCGCGCAATGCCGCCCAGAATGAACAGCACGAACAGGATACTCGTCAGGTAGAATGTCCCGATCAGCGCCGCGAGATTCCACAGCGCGCCCAAACCATACGCCCCGACCGTAAATGCCATCGCGCCGAATGCGCCGATAGGAGCGGCGCGCACGATGATGCGGATCACGCCGAAGAACATTTTCGCTGCCATGTCGATGGCATGCGCGATCGGCTCACCTGCCGGTCCC
>JAPLPA010000178.1:8544-9240 GCA_026400415.1 Afipia sp.
CAACACCTGCAGCAGATCGCCGTTAGCGAGCGCTCCGATGAAGCTGTTCGGAATGATCGCCATCAGATGCGCGACGATGCCATCCTCCTTCGCTTTGGTGACGTAGGTCGCGACCGCCTTGGTGTCGAGCGTCGCCGGATCGATGTTGAATCCGCTGCCGGGCTGGATCAGCTCTCCGACGATAAGACCGACAATCAGCGCGATGGTGGAGACGATCTCGAAATACAGCAGCGCCTTCAGTCCGACACGGCCGACACGCTTGAGATCGCCCATCGAGGAAATGCCATGCACCACGGTGCAGAAGATCACCGGCGCGATCATCATCTTGATGAGCGAAATGAATCCATCGCCGAGCGGCTTCAATGCCTTGCCGAAATCAGGATAGAAATGTCCGATGGCAATACCGATAGCAATGGCGATCAGCACCTGCACGTAGAGAATTGTGTACCAGGGACCGCTGGTCGTTGTCGTGCGGGCGGAAGTGGATGCGCGGGCGGAAGCGGTCTTGGCCATGAAAGAAATCCTGAATACGGAATAGGATACCGGCACCCGACCCTGCGCCAGAACGTCGCAGCGCTCAAGGAAATTCTGAAGACGCACACAGGCGCTTGTGTTGTTTGCGCAGCGCACGCGAATGCCTCCCTGTTATTTGAGGCGCGGGCGCGCCGTATGCCCTTTCGTTCGTCTCCCTCAAGA
>JAPLPA010000081.1 GCA_026400415.1 Afipia sp.
TGGATGAAGCCAAAAAATTCGGCGCTAATCCCGGTACGATTTTTCTCGGTCTGAAAGATGGCGCCGCCATCTTCGGTATGGGCATTAGTGCGGCTGCAACCGAGGACTTGATGGGTCGCAGCGATGTCGGTGTCGAGAATCTGCGCGCCGTCGCAGCGTCAGGCGCGATTGCGCCGCGCGAACTCTCCACCATCGCGATGGCGAAATCGCTGGTGAGCTGGCATCAGCGGCACGGCTTCTGCGCTAATTGCGGGACGCGCACCTCAATGAAGGAAGGCGGCTGGAAGCGCGACTGCCCGCAATGCAAGACCGAGCATTTCCCGCGCACCGACCCCGTCGTCATCATGCTGGTGACGCATGGCGATAAATGTCTTTTGGGACGGCAGACGATATTCCCTCCGACCATGTGGTCCTGTTTGGCCGGATTTGTCGAAGCCGCCGAGACCATCGAAAATGCGGTCCAACGCGAAATTCTTGAGGAAGCGGGAATCCAGTGCGAGGATGTCAAATACTATATGACGCAACCTTGGCCATATCCGTCGTCACTGATGATCGGCTGCGTCGCGCGCGCGACCACCACGGAGATTGTGGTCGATAAATCTGAACTTGAAGACGCGCGCTGGTTCTCGCGCGATGAGGCAACCGCGATGCTGAACAAGACTCATCCGGAGGGGATGACCGGCCCTCATCCGGTCGCAATCGCGCATCACCTTTTGGCAAATTGGCTGCAAGAAAAAGTATAGCGACAAGCTATGATTGCTGCGGGAACCGGATCGCGCACCGCCGGTTGTCTCGTGTTAAAGTCGGCGCCAAATCATGAACATTCACAAGATGCCGCGTAAAGATAAGCCGCCGCGAGTTCTTTGTATCGGCATGCCGGTGCGCGATTTGATTTTCCGCATTGGCGCTTTGCCCGAACGCGGGTTCAAAGCGCAGGCAACCGAGTTCGTCGAAGTCGCTGGCGGCAATTCGCCCAATGGCGGCGTCACGATTGCGCGCCTCGGTGGACGCGTCACGCTTGCCGGTCCCGTTGGCGGCGCGCACGAAAAATCCAGCGCCAACATTTACGACCAATTGGGTGCTGAAGGTATCGATCTCAGCGGCCTCGTGAAAGTACCCGGCGTCGTCACGCCCATTTCGAACGTCATGATCGATCCTTCGGGCGAGCGCACCATCGTCACTTACCGCGACCCGAAGCTATGGACCGTGAAGCTCCCCGATCCAAATAAACTGCTCGATGACTGCGACGCCATTCTGACCGAAAATCGCTGCGCGGAGTTCTCAACCGATATTTGCGCCGAAGCGCAACGCCGCGGCACTCCGGTCGTGGTCGATGCGGATCGGCCGATGTCGTTGCATGAGGGATTGTTTCAGGTTTCTTCGCACATCGTGTTCTCGGCGGACGCGCTGCATGCGACCGCTGGAGAAAGCGACGACATCGCTTCATTGCGAAAAATCGCGAAACTGACGCGCGCGTTTCTCGGCGTCACATCGGGTGCGCAGGGCGTTATCTGGCTCGACGAGCACGGCACCCCCAAGCACATGCCGGCTTTCCCGGTTCACACCGTGGACACACTCGGCGCGGGCGACGCCTTCCACGGTGCGTTCACGCTGGCGATTGCGGAGGGCCAGCCGCTGGAGCAAGCAATGCGCTTTGCTTCGGCGACGGCGGCGCTCAAATGCACACGCTTTGGTGGCGCCTATGGGTCTCCCCAACGCATTGAAGTGGATGCACTTTTGGCATCCAGCACGGTAACGCCGACGGTCTAGACTGAAGTCTTGAAGCTCTCAAACGCGGCAAAATGCGCCTTGTATGAGAAGATTTTTCTATATAAGAGGGTCACAACCTTTGAATATGGAAGAAAGTTCTTTTCATGACTGACGCTAGCTTAGCGGCCATCCCGCTCGAAACCCACCGCCGTCTCGACGCCATCGACCGGAAAATCCTCACTGTCCTTCAGGACGACGCCTCGCTGTCGGTGGCCGAAATCGGCGATCGCGTCGGCCTTTCCTCGACGCCGTGCTGGAAGCGCATCCAGAAGATGGAAGCCGACGGGGTGATCCAGAAGCGCGTGGCGCTGGTCGATCAGAACAAGATCGGACTCGGCATCACTGTGTTCGTATCGGTGGAGAGCGGCGACCATTCCGAGGCATGGCTTAAGAAATACCGCATGGCAGGCGATGTCGACTACATGCTGCGCGTCGTTACCGCCGACATGGCGAGCTATGACGTGTTCTACAAAAAGCTTATCGGCGCCGTCGCACTGAAGAATGTCACGTCAAGATTTGCGATGGAAAAAATCAAGTCAGTCACAGCGCTGCCGGTGCCGGCACTGGCGGCAGCCTAGGGGCCGAATCGCCAGATCAAGGCGCCGCGCAATGTCTGCGTCGTGAACGCCGTATTGTAGAAGTCGCCCGGCCCAATTTGATAGGTCTTGTTGCCTTAGTCCGTGTAGAGATATTCGATCCGGCCGATCAGATTTTGCGTGAATTTCTGATCGATGCCCCCGCCCACGGTGCCACCTGTGTAAATCCCGCCAAAATTCTGTCCGGTTTCACCATGCTGGAATTCAAAGCCCGCGAAGGCCACGCCGCCGGAAATGAAGATCAGGGTTCCGGGGAAAATCACGTAGCCGAAACGCGCACGAACATCGCCGGTCGAATTGACGACGTATTGATTCGGTGGAGGAACGACGGCCGGAGGAGGCGGTGGAGGCGGTCCAATGATGCCGCTGCCACGAATCGCCGCAGCCGCAATGTCGGCTTCCAGACCGAAGACGAACATCCCACGCTGCCAATTGTATCCCGCAAGCACACCGCCAAGCGCGCCATCGGTGCGCGCGCCGGATTCAGTCAGCACGCCGTTATCGATCACGCGGGTGCGGCCCCAGTCATAGCCAAGATGAGCACCAATATAGGGGCCGGACCAATCGTCCATGCGCGGCGCGTCCGGCGCTTTGTAAACCGGCCTGCGCAAGTCTGCAGCGATGGCCGAACCGCCAGTGACTAATGCCGCAAGGGCAATTACGAGCAATCTCGTCTTCAAAAGATCATCCAAACCCGATTCAAGATCAGAATTGGTAGCACCGCACCGCGGTTTCGTGTGTGTCCGGAATACATCACTCACGGCCCAGAAGGTGGCCGTCGAGCCCGACACTGGCAATCGTTGGGAATTACTTCCGCTGCGCCAAATCGTCGGCAAAGCCTTTGAGAAAAATCGCGCGCCGCGCGGTCTCGCGGTTCATGCAATTGGCGATCATCGGATTGGCCATCGTGCCGTCGAAATAATCGAAATAGAATTGGCAGGTCGCGGCGCGTGATTGAAGCCAAAGGCGCTGCATCTCGCGTAGCTTCGTCTGCTGCTCCGGCTCAAGACCTTTCAGCAACGACTGAAACGAGGCGTTGAGCACTTTGTCCCATTGCCTCTGCTCATCATCGAGACACGCTGCCACTTCGGAATCGCGCTTTGCGCCTTCATCACGTCCGATGCAGGGATTTGATGTGACGCCTATGCATAGATCCGTATTCGGCTTGGCTTTCGACATGGCGAGGCAGGATTCGACGGATGCTTTTGCCTTCGGTGTTTGCGCCTCAGCGGTGGCGCTTAGAAAGACAACGGCAAAAATCACGAGTGATGATTTCACGCCGCCGTCTCCCTCAGATCTTCTGATTATACTCGCCGACTTCCGGATGAGTGCGCAGTACCGAATCCATCGCCTCGAACATGTCGCGCATCCGCTTTTCCGATACCGGGCTTTCCACCACAACCACAAGCTCCGGCTTGTTGGACGACGCGCGCACGAGGCCCCATGAGCCATCCTCGCATGTGACGCGCACGCCGTTGACCGTGACCAGATCGCGGATCGGCTGACCGGCGACTTTATCACCCTTCTTCTGCGCAGCCTCGAAATGCTTCACCACCTGCGTGACGATGCCGTATTTGGTTTCATCGGAGCAATGCGGCGACATGGTCGGCGACGACCAGGTCTTCGGCAGTGCGTCCTTCAGGTCGGACATTTTCTTCTCTGGCGCCCGATCAAGCATTTCGCAGATCGCAATCGCCGAAATCAACCCGTCGTCATAGCCGCGCCCAAGCGGCGCATTGAAAAAGAAGTGTCCGGATTTTTCGAATCCGGCCAGCGCCTTCAACTCGTTGGTGCGCCGCTTCATGTAAGAGTGGCCGGTCTTCCAGTAGGTCGTGGTCGCGCCTTGCTTTTGCAGAATAGGATCGGTCACGAACAAGCCCGTGGATTTCACGTCCACGACGAACTGCGCGTTCTTGGTGATCGCCGACATATCGCGCGCCAGCATCACGCCGACCTTGTCGGCGAAAATTTCCTCGCCGGTATTGTCCACCACGCCGCAACGGTCGCCGTCGCCGTCGAAACCAAGGCCAACATCGGCCTTGTGCTCCAGCACCGCATCACGGATCGCGTGCAGCATTTCCATGTCTTCGGGATTTGGATTATATTTCGGAAAAGTGTGATCCAATTCCGTGTCGAGTGGAATCACGTCGCAGCCGATAGCCTCCATCACTTTCGGCGCAAACGCACCCGCCGTGCCGTTGCCGCAGGCGACCACAACTTTGAGCTTGCGTTTGATTTTCGTCTTCTTGGTGAGGTCCGCAATATAGCGTGCCGGGAAATTCTGGTGGAATAAATACTCGCCCGCCGGCTTCAGCTTGAACGCCGAGTTCAGCACGATGTCCTTCAGACGATTCATTTCGTCGGGCCCAAAAGTGAGTGGACGGTTCGCACCCATCTTCACGCCGGTCCAGCCATTATCGTTATGCGACGCAGTCACCATCGCAACGCACGGCACGTCCAGATCGAACTGGGCGAAATACGCCATCGGCGTAACAGCGAGCCCGATGTCATGCACCTTGCAGCCCGACGCCAGCAGACCGGAGATCAGCGCGTATTTGATCGACGCCGAATAGCTGCGAAAATCATGCGCGGTGACGATCTCTTGTTTCTGGCCCAGTTCCGAGATCAAAGTGCCGAGGCCCATGCCGAGCGCCTGAATTCCCATCAAGTTGATTTCCTTGCCGAACAGCCAGCGCGCGTCGTATTCGCGAAAGCCAGTCGCCTTCACCATCGGCTCGGACTCATACGCATAAGTGTTGGGGATCAGTTCGGGCTTCGGCTTCGGAAACATTCAAATGGCCTCGGATAAGAATTCAGCGAAAATCTCCAGCAGCTTTAGCGAATGTGCTTCACTGTGGAAAGGCGGGAGCCGCCGTTTAAGAACGAATTACGGCAGTTTGGCAGCGTCGAGCTGCGACGCCGGCAAAATCCGGGACGAGAATGATCGATCGCCTTGAATACCCTGCCACGGCGCGCAACCGCGACGCCATTCTCAGCGTGCTGCGCGACGTGATGCCGTCGTCGGGCGTTGTTCTCGAAATCGCCAGCGGCTCTGGTGAACACGTCGTTCATTTTGCGCGCGCGTTTCCCGGCCTCGCATTCCAGCCGAGCGATCCCGAAGTGCCTGCGCTGAAAAGCATCGCGGCGTGGGTGGAGGAAACACGGCTGAAAAATATTGCCGCGCCGCTAATGCTCGACGCCGCATCGCCGACATGGCCCGCGACCTCCGCCGACGCCATCCTCTGCATCAACATGATTCACATTGCGCCGTGGCGGGCGACAGAGGGCCTGATCCAGGGTGCCGCGAAAATCTTGCGCGCCGGAGCGCCACTTTATCTTTATGGACCGTATCGCCAGACGGGGATCGTTACCGCGCCGAGCAACGAGGCGTTCGATGCCAGCCTTAAGTCACGCAATGCCGAATGGGGGCTTCGTAGTCTGGAAGATGTCACGACACTGGCGAAGCACGCTGGGTTTTCGGTACCTGACGTCACGCAGATGCCGGCGAACAATCTGAGCGTGGTATTTCGAAAGCTTTAGAACTACTGCTCCAGCACCAGCTTGCCGCCTGCGAACTCGAAGCGCTTGAGCTTCGACAGATAGGACAACCCCAGCAGGTTTTCCGACAATGCCTCGTCGGGTAGCACCATCGCATCGACATCGCGCACCACGAGCCCGCCGACATTGACCTCAGCGAGCCGCGTGCGTGCGCCCTTGATGGTGCCATTCGCGGTCGAAACATTCGAAGTGTAATCGCGCGGCGATGGGCGAACGCCAATGCGCGCCGCAGAGCTTTCGTTCAAAGCGATGACGGACGCACCGGTATCCACCATGAAATCGACGCGCTGTCCGCCGATCCGTGCATCAGCCTGAAAATGTCCGCGGCTGTCGCGCGCGATTTCGACGCTGCGTCCACCGGCGTAACCGGTCGTCTGCGGCTGCATCGCGGCGAATGCATTGACGTTCTTGGCCTGCGCGATGGCCTTCGCCTGCGCCTGGTCGCTCGACATTTTGTCGGCGACATTGGCCATGAAGGTGCCCATGACGGCAAGCGCCGCCGCAAAGATCATCAGGTTACGCATACGCTTGACGCCCGGTTCTGGGAATTTCAAAGCCGACTTCAACACACCGTTCTGGAAGTTGAGACTAACGCAGGCTTTGGCGCGACGCTTTTATGAGAGCACGGTGAGCGAAAGGTTAATCAAACGGCTCAGGTTCCGCGCGGTTTGACCCGGCGGGTTGGCGGCGCGGACGCAGGATCCTCCGGCCAGGGATGACGGGGATAGCGCCCGCGCAGATCGGTGCGCACGGCTGCATAAGAGCCACGCCAGAATCCCGGCAGATCGCGAGTCACTTGAACCGGACGATGCGCAGGCGACAGCAATTCCAGCACCAGTGGAATTTTTCCTTTCGCGATTGAGGGATGCGTGGTGAGCCCGAACAATTCCTGCAACCGTACCGCAATTGTCGGGCCTTGTTCGGCCTCGTAGTCGATCGGCAACGACGTGCCGGTTGGAGCCTCGAAATGCGTCGGCGCTTCGCGCTCTAGCCGCGCGCGCAAATCCCAAGGTAGCAAAGTCATCAACGCGTCGGAAAGATCGCTGGAGGAGAAGCCGGCAAGCGATGTCTTGTCATGGAGCGCGGGCGTGAGCCAATTCTCTGGCGCGCCCGCGAGTGCAAGGTCTGAGAGGTCCGGCCACTCATCAGGCGATGCCGCGCGCAAAAACATCACACGGTCGCGCCATTGCTTGAGCGGTTTCGACCATGGCAAGCGGTCGATGCCAGATACCGCAAGTCCGTCGGACAGAATATGCGCCGTCGCCGCAGACGGCGAGACAGGCAAGGTTTTTTCGGACAGGATGATTGCGCGCAGCTTCTTCCTGCGCCGCGCGCGTAGCGACATCGTGGCTTTATCGAATGTGATCTCGTCGTTTGTCTCGATGTGATCGGCGAATTGAGTTTCGATCTCATCCTGCGTAATGGCTGCTGCAAGAAGAATCCGTCCGTTTGCGGCGGTGCCGGTCAATTCGGCAACCGCTATGTAAGGCGACCTCGCGAGCGCGGATGTCTGA
>JAPLPA010000486.1:0-595 GCA_026400415.1 Afipia sp.
GATTGCGCGCAGTTGCGTCCGGTTTGATAATCGAAAAAGTACGCTCAATCGCCATGGATTTGCCCTTCAGACAGCATGTGGAGGAGATTGCGGCGCTTATAACGACGCTGGCATGCCACGGCAAGCACCTCCCACAGCGGCGGGGCGACGCAGCGGTATCGGCATTTGGTGTCGGAAGATAACGGAGATTTCATCAAGATGAACCGTTTCTGACGCTGCCATCGTCCTGCCATTCACGTTGTTAATCCTACTCTTTCAAGCGTCGAACCCGCCCGAAAGTTGAAACGACAGAGCTGGTACGGGCGGCATCACACAGGCGCGGTTGCGCCGAACACTAAGGAGACGATCATGTTGCGCAAACTTGTTCTCGCAGTTGCTGCGGTAGCCGCAATCGGTAGCGCGACCGCAATTTCATCGACGCCGGCTGCGGCTTGGCATGGCGGTGGCTGGCACGGCGGTGGATGGCACGGTGGCTGGCGCGGCTACGGCGGACCGCGTTTCTACGGCGGCCCCGTCTATGCTTACGGCGGTGGCGGCTGCCTCGTGCGCCGCGTTGTGCCGACCCCGTGGGGTCCGCGCTGGCGCCTCGTGAACC
>JAPLPA010000486.1:669-2586 GCA_026400415.1 Afipia sp.
ACCGCTGCTACTAAGCGGCGCGCGAAAACTTCTCCCTGACTGGACTCCCCGGCTGCGCAAGCGGCCGGGGATTTTTTGTAGAGTTCTGGAAACAAAAGGCTGCGGTTCCATGAGTCGGATGCGACAGTTCCGCCTTACGCGGATTTAATTTTTACCGCTCGCTCACCATTCGCCGCGATATGCCGCAACGAAATAGGCCGGTTCGACTTGGTTCGAAGATATTAAATCGACGTTGAATTGAACTGGAACAGGTTATGTCGAACAGAATCGTTACCGAAGTGCAGCTGGATCATCACCACGCATACGCCGTGTGTCAGGGGATCGGAGAGCGCCTGCGCGATTCACTAGACAAGAATTGCGAGAAAGCTCCGCAGAAGTTGCATGAGCTTTACGCACGCCTGCCCGAACTCGACCGCGAGCGATCGCCGTCGATTGTATCCTCGTCACACGAAGCGTTCTAAGGGCTGCATAAGCAGCAATCGCGATATTAGCGCGACAAATCGGTTGCGTTCGGCTGGCGGCTCGATGAAAAGGCCGCATGCTTTCCCTCAATGACATTTCGATCCGGATCGCCGGACGATTGCTGATTGACGCCAGTACAGCGCAAATCTTGCCGGGCGCGCGCGTCGGCTTCGTCGGCCGCAATGGCGTCGGCAAATCAACGCTGTTCAACGCCATCCGTGGTGAACTTCCGCTCGAGGCAGGCTCGATTGCGATTCCTCCACGCTGGCGCGTGGGCAGCCTCGCGCAGGAAGCGCCCGACGGGCCTGAAAGCCTCATCGAAGTTGTGCTGAAGGCCGATCTCGAACGCGACGCATTGTTGCGCGAGGCGGAAACCGCGCACGATCCGGCGCGCATCGCCGACATTCAAACCCGTCTCGTAGATATCGACGCGCATTCCGCACCTGCCCGCGCTGCCGCGATTTTGAGCGGCCTCGGATTTTCCACCGCCGATCAGGCGCGGTCGTGTTCGGAATTCTCCGGCGGCTGGCGCATGCGCGTCGCCCTCGCCGCGACGTTGTTTGCGGCACCCGATCTGTTGCTGCTTGACGAGCCGACAAACTACCTCGATCTCGAAGGCACGCTCTGGCTGGAAGACCATCTGGCGAACTACCCGCGCACCGTCATCGTCATCAGCCATGACCGCGACCTGCTCGATACGTCAGTCGATCAGATCCTGCATCTCGATCGCGGCAAGCTCACGCTCTACAAAGGCACATATTCATCGTTCGAAGAACAGCGCGCGATGCGCGAGATGATCGACGCCAAGCACGCCAAAAAGCAGATGGACGAGCGAAAGCGGCTGCAGTCCTTCGTCGATCGCTTCAAGGCCAAGGCGTCCAAGGCGAAACAGGCCCAGTCCCGCGTGAAGATGCTGGAGAAGATGAAGCCGGTGACGGCATTGGTCACGCAGGACGTTAAGGAAATCTCGTTTCCGATGCCGGAAAAAATCCTCTCGCCGCCGATCATTGCGGTCGATGACGTCGCTGTAGGTTACGACCCCGCAAATCCGGTGCTCAACCGCGTCACGCTGCGTCTCGACAATGACGACCGCATCGCTCTTCTCGGCTCTAACGGCAACGGCAAATCCACGCTGGTGAAATTGCTCGCGGGCAAGCTGCCGCAATTTTCGGGCAACATCGTGCGCGCGGCCAATCTGTCGGTCGGATATTTCGCGCAGCACCAGACCGATGAACTCGATCTCGACGGCTCGGCCTACGATCATCTGAGACGCCTGATGCCCAACGACACCGAGACGAAGGTCCGCGCCCGCACCGGTGCCATCGGATTTTCAGGCAAGGCCGGCGACACGAAAGTCAGTTCGCTTTCCGGCGGCGAGAAGGCGCGGCTCCTGCTGGGGCTTGCGACATTCTACGGCCCGAACATGATTATCCTCGACGAGCCCACCAACCATCT
>JAPLPA010000162.1:0-5211 GCA_026400415.1 Afipia sp.
GACCTACTTGCGAAAACGAAGTTCGTAATCTTTGGCAAGCAATCAGGACCCGATCCAACAATGGGCCCTATACTGTGAGCCAACAGGCGACAGAGTGGAACGGTACAGTTAGGCACCGTTTCGTTGTGACAGGTCCCAATCGTAGTTTAATCGTTACCTCAAACGGCATGAAGGTGCTCTACACCCGACTGGCGCTGGTCAGCAAAACGGAAATCTACCGTAGATCTGACAGACGTAGAGTTAGCGGTCGCATCAGCTAGTGCGCTCAAGCAAGACGGAAAAGCCCGGCAGAGATGCCGGGCTTTTTTGCGCCTCAAATTGTCGATGCGTGCCCAAATCAATTGGGCGCCGATTGAAGAGTGTGGGTTCACCAGTGTGTTCTAGAATTGGCCACCACATGAAGAGTGTCGGCTCACCATAGATTCCAAGAATTGGCCATCACATGACCTCATGCGTCCCACCGCCTAAGCTCGGATTCGAGGAGCTGTCTATTGATTCCAGCACGTGCAGTACTGCTGTGAATCACCTGGTCGATTTTGTTCTCGAACGCGGTCCGTCTTCCAAGCTCATTTGCCCCGTTGACCGCGCGCGCACCGCGACCTGCAGGTCAGATCCTACTGTTTCCCGAACTGGCAAAGCCGGTGGCCAGGCTGCAGGCGTTTGGCTGTGGCCATATCCCGCGCTCGGTCGCCGCCGAGATTGAATTTCGCCGACAGCAGCGCGGTCTGTCGCAGCGGCAACTCGGTGTTCTGGTCGGCGTGTCGCAAGGGCAGCTTGCCAACGCCTTGCGCGGTCACGATCCGATCTCAGCGCCGGTGGTCAATCGTCTGCGAGATGAACTGCTCACATCTGAAAATAGTTGAGCTAAAGCGCCTCTAGCCCAACTCTTCGGCTAGATTGAGAAGTTTATACGGGCGTTTTCGCAATTCAGTACCTCGTTTTGCAAGCAAGGCTATTTTCGGCAGCTTCTCTTCCAATTCTTCCAAGAATGAGAAGCTTTGTTTCCCATCGCCATCAAGACCAGAATTTAAAACTGCAACATGAAGAAGCAAGCCTTCTACAGATTGCCATTCCGGCAAGATGAGAAGCTCTAACTCATGGGCGGCAAGCAATACCATCTGCATGTACTGACGGCGCGCCCCTACTCTTGGTGATCTCAAAAACGTCTGCCGCGCATGTTGTTCGACGTACAAAAAAGCAGCCCATCTATCGTGTGGTAAATCGTCGAAGAACTGGAGCATAGGTTTTCACTCAAATGCAGAGCGTGAATGACTGATCGGCACCCGTTGTTCTTCACGGAAGACGCGCCCTGCTGACTGTAGCATTTCCGATGCCAAGCTCTGCCGCTACGGCTTGCATGGCCAAGCTTTTTCCATCGCTTCGAGGGCTAGGATCCCGAAAGGTTCATTAAGCCGAGCCGGCCGCGCGTCGATATAGGCGACTGCAACTTTAATCGCCTGACCAACCGTCGCTGTAGGAGGAGAGCAGAGGGCAGAACTCCTCAGCGCCTTAATCACGCCAGTACACATTCCTCGCTTGTACGCGCCTACTCTATCGTCATCGAACCGTTCGTAAGCTTGTCTGCGGCACGCCTCGATTAAATACTGCGCCGAGTTCGTATCCTCTTTGGCCAATGCGCCTCCTGGGGCGAGCATCCAAGCTGCAATAGCGAGGCGGCAAAGGATGATCTCAATAGCGTTTCGCATTAGCAGTCTCCCCAAGTCGGAGACGATGCAGCGCCGTTTTCGATTGAGTAGCAAGGGAGACGGCTACCGAGCGGTGGCACCCCCGGCAGCCCTGCTGAGAACAGCGCCAGATCGGAAGCCGTCCGTTGTTCTTCATGGACTACGCGGAAGCGGGTGAGCCGAAGGCACATACATCGTCTTGCTACCTGGTCGCCTCTTGATCCTATGCGTGACCTTGCCGGTCTTTGGGTCAATGATGCGGACATCACTCGCCGGGCCTGCCGACTGACGATGCATGTCGGTCCTCCAAGTTCTGAGAATTCCCAACCTCATGTGCGCCATCCCCTGATTGAGTGAGGGTGAAAAAAACACCCCCTACCCTATGTGCGGGGAATCGCTCCCCTCCTAGGTCCGGGGGAACAGGGGCCGTTCCATCACTGAGAATAGCCCCGGCGGTGTGCTACTCAACTGATAATACAGGGCAATAACAGGCCCGAGTGGCCTTGAGGGCGATGGCAAAACGGGTTGGTATCTAACCGCCCTTGTCAAAGTGGGGGCGCCAGAAGAAGCGATGAAGCTTGAGGAGCACGCACGCGCGGCGTGGCCTAGCGTTTATTTTCAGCGCCCCCATCCGTGACCATTGTCGACGGTTATAAGGAAGCGGTTCATCTGCTGGGGAGGGTAAGAGCCCTTGCCATCGAAGCTGATCCAGCTGCCCCTTGAAGCGTGCTGCCGGACGATTCGGAAACGTTAAGGGCCGTGCCTCAAGGCACGGCCCTTTCCTGTTCTATTTGGCGAATCGCGGAAGAATATTGGGGGACCGGGGGTTATTTGTCTAATGGATCGTGTTGCGATACGCGCCCGAGAGGCGGACCCATGCGCCGTCTTTTACGAGCGACACCAAAGTTTTGAAGCCTTCGTTATCGACACCTTCGCTGGTGGGAAAATGTCCCATGTGATCGACCAAGAAAGGTACCGGCAGTTTTGAAAGCCGGGACGCCAGCGCCGGCAATTCGCGTGCATCGAGAAGAAACTGGAGATGCCAGCCCATTTCCTTGCATAAAGAGGCATATTGCTCGACCTTCTCGAAGCCAATGCCGCCGCCGTAAAGAACATTGATGCGCAGGCCGACAACGCCGGCATTTTTCAACGCGGCGCGTTCTTTCTCGGGGCAATCGAGAGGAATCACCGCGATGCCGCGCAGGCGATTTCTATTTGCCGTCAGAGTTTCAACCAGCAATCGATTGTCTGTACCGTGCACGCTGACTTGCGTCAGCACGCCGTAAGCCATGCCGGTGGCGTCGAGCATCGCGAGATAGGATTTCGCGGTGGCTTCAGGCGGCGTGTAACTCCGGCCCGGCATGAACGGATATTTTGGTGGCAGTCCGATCACGTGTGCATGTGTATCGACTGCGCCGCGCGGCATTTTGAATCGTGCCGGACCGTGCTGAGACGATTGAGGCCCCGGACATGCCGGGGCCTCCTTCTGCGTCGTAGAGTTCATGCTGCTAGGTATCCGCGTGCAGGATTCTTCCGCGCGTCTCCGGCAATGCGAATGCCGCGATGAAGAACACGACGTAAGCCAACACCGCGAATACCGCGATGGCGTTGCCGAGAGTTGTCAGCGTCGACAACCAGCCGACCAGGAACGGGAACAGCGCGCCGATGCCTCGACCGAAATTGTAGCAGAAGCCCTGTCCCGAGCCGCGCCGCGCCCATGCCGGAGAAATAGCCCGAGGCAAAGAAGCCAAGCGGAAAGCCCAGCAGCCAGAGGATTTCATTTGTGATCGGCAACTGCGTGTAGGCGATGATAACGGCGATTGCGCCGACGGAGAAGGTCAGGAACAGGTTTCGCCGTCCTATTTTGTCGGCAAGCCACGCGCCGACGAGATAGCCGACGAAAGATCCGATGATGAGCATTGCCAAATAGCCGGTGGAGCCGACAATTGTCAGTTTGCGCTCAACGGTCAGAAAGCGTGGCACCCAAAACGTGATCGCATAGTAGCCGCCCTGGCAGCCGGTGGCGGCCAATGAGGCAAGGATCGTGGTCTTGAGAATCGGGCCCGAGAAGATTTCCCAGAGTGCTGGGCTATCGCCGCTTTTGGCCAGATTAGCGCGCGTTTGTGCCGCAATCTTTGGCTCTTCGACGTATTTACGCAGATAGAACACCAGAAGCGCCGGCAGCGCGCCGATCGCAAACATCCAGCGCCATGCTTCCTGCGCCGGAAGATAAGAGAACAGCAGCGCTTGCGACAGAACCGCAAGACCCCAGCCGATAGCCCAGCCGGACTGAACCGAGCCGACCGCGCGGCCGCGATATTGAGGACGAATCGCTTCGCCCATCAGCACTGCACCGGCGGCCCATTCGCCGCCGAAGCCAAGTCCGAGCAGCGCGCGCGCAACCAGCAGCTGATCGAAGTTCTGGACGAAGGCGCAAACCAGCGAGAAGAAGGAGAACCACAAAATAGTGATCTGAAGCGTTTTCACCCGGCCGATGCGGTCGGCGAGATAGCCCGCACCCCAGCCGCCGATGGCTGAAGCAAGCAACGTGACGGTTCCTGCGAGACCCGCCGTGCCCGCATCGACTTTCCACATCACCATGATGGTGCCGATCACGAGCGGATAGATCATGAAATCCATGCCGTCGAGCGCCCAGCCCGACGCGCAGGCCCAGAACGTGCGCCGCTCCGGTACGTTCATGTCCCGGTAAAATGCCAGAAGACTTGTGTCTTCAATCGGAGCGACTTTGATCGCTTCTGTTGTGCTCATAGTTTGGAATGCTCCCCGAAATGCCCCGCGGCAAAGATTCTTGGCTCCTGCGACGGCCGCACCCCGCAGAGAACCGCGCAAATCCTACGCCGATAAGTTGGCGTGTCATCAGGCAAAATGTGCGGACCACTCACACACGCCACTTGACGAACTCTAGTATCCCGCGGCCTCGGACCCGCGCGAACGCGGATCGGGCGCGCCGAGCATTCCGTCAGGTGAAACCGCGATCGAATTGGCGGAGGTCTGACCGAGCGGCTCGATGATTTTGTGACCCTTGGCACGAAGGGCGTCCAAAGTTTCAGCCGGGAAGCCGCGCTCTATTCTCACCTCGTCCGGCAGCCATTGATGATGCAGACGCGGCGCGGCAACTGCGGCCGCGATATTCATGTCGAAGTCGAGCGCATTGACGATGACTTGCATCACGGTCGAGATGATTCGGCTTCCGCCCGGTGAACCCGTGACCAAAACGGGCTTGCCGTCTTTCAGCACGATGGTCGGCGTCATCGAGGATAGCGGACGCTTGCCGGGGCCGGGAAGATTGGCCTCGAAGCCGACGAGACCGTAGGCGTTCGATGCTCCCGGCGCGGCAGTGAAATCGTCGAGTTCGTTGTTGAGAAGGACGCCGGTTCCCTCGGCGACAAGACCCATTCCGTAGCTGAAATTGAGTGTGTAGGTGTTGCTCACAGCATTACCGGAATTGTCGACCACCGAGAAGTGCGTCGTGTTGCTGCCCTCACGCGGCGGCGAGAGCACGCTG
>JAPLPA010000162.1:5235-6759 GCA_026400415.1 Afipia sp.
CGGCGTGGCCTTATCCATATCGATGGTGGCGCGCTGCTTGGCGGCATAATCTTTCGCGATCAGTTGGGAAATCGGTGCATTCACGAACGCAGGATCGCCGAGATAGCGCGCGCGATCCGCATAGGCGCGTTTCATGGCTTCGATTTCGACATGCAGCGCGTTCACGGAAGCCTTGCCCATCGCGCGCAAATCATATCCCTCAAGGATATTCAGGGTTTCGAGCAGCACCGTGCCGCCGGAGGAAGGTTGCGGCATGGAGACAATCTCATATCCGCGATAGGTACCGCGAACTGCCGCGCGAATGACCGGCTGATAGCCTTTAAGATCATCGACCGTGATGATGCCGCCTGCGCCCTGAATTCCTTTGGCGAGTTTCTCCGCGATGGTGCCTCGATAGAATCCCTGCGGCCCATGCGTAGCGACCGCTTCAAGTGTTGTGGCCAAATCGGTTTGAATGAGTTTGTCGTCCTGCTGCAATGACGATCCGTCTGCGCGGAGAAAAATTTTTGCGCTGGCCGGCCATTTTGCCAGACGGTCGCGATAATCCGGCAGCGTGTCCGCGCTGTCGTCGGTTACAGCAAACCCTTCGCGCGCGAGCTGGATTGCGGGTGCAAGAAGATCGGCGAGTTTGAATTTCCCTGAGCCGTATTTGTCTAGCGCGAGCGAAAGTCCCGCGACGGTGCCCGGAACGCCGATCCCCATCGCGCTTTCTCGTGACTTCCTGGAGTCCGGCTTGCCGTCGTCGCCGAGAAACATGTCGCGGGTTGCTGCGGCCGGGGCAGTCTCGCGATAATCGATCGCGATGTCTTCTTTGGTGGCCGCCAAATAAATCATCATGAAGCCGCCGCCGCCGATATTGCCGGCGCGGGGATATGTCACCGCCATTGCAAATCCGGTCGCGACGGCCGCATCAACCGCGTTGCCGCCGCGCGCCAGAACGTCGCGGCCTATACCTGCGGCGATTTTTTCCTGCGCCACAACCATACCGCTACGCGCCGCAACAGGCTTGATCGTCTCAAGTGCCGGAGCCGAGTAGAATCCATGCCGCGAATCCTGAGCTTGGACTGATGCGGCGAACACGACAAATCCAAGTGCAAGTGCGTGGGATGTGGTGAACAACTTCATAAGGCGCTCCGGAATATTGCACGCGGCGAAAAACCAGATAGCAATCGCAGCGCCGCACTATAAGGTTTTCACGCGCGAAGCGAAAATGCATTTGATGATTCGGCGGGAGCATGACGCATGACCCAGACCATTTCAGCGCATGACAGTCATGCTGGCGGACAGAAAGTGTATCCGCCGCGCTCTGCGGTGTTCGGCTGGGTTTTGTTCGATTGGGCGGCACAGCCTTATTACAGTCTGATCACGACTTTTGTGTTCGCGCCGTATTTTGCCACGCATGTCGCGGCCACGCCCGCCGATGGACAGGCGATGTGGGGATTTGCGACAGCCGCAGCTGGACTTTTAATTGCTGTCATGTCGCCGGTTCCCGGCGCGATTGCAGATGCAGGCGGGCGGCGCAAG
>JAPLPA010000302.1 GCA_026400415.1 Afipia sp.
CAGCGTTCTCGACCTCGACATAGTCGGCCAAGTTAAAGCGCCGCTCGAAGGCGCGAGCCGAAATGCCTTGGTAGAGATATTCGGCCTTCTCCGTTTCGGCCTTGCGTCCCGCGACGATGAGAAGGTTTTGCTGTGCCGTAATGGTGATGTCTGACGGTGCAAAACCTGCGACCGCAAGGTTGATACGGAACGTATCGTCCCCGGTACGGACAATGTCATAGGGCGGGTAATTATCGGCGCTCTCGCTCACCTGATTGTTGAGCAAATCGAACAGATGCTCGAACCCGATCGCCGAACGCGTGAACGGTGTAAAATCGATAGTTCTCATAGCCACTTCCTCCACAAAGCAAGGTGGTTACAAGCAGCACGCCAGACGCGCCGGCGTCCGCACCGGGCCTCACCTGAGCACCCGGCGAAAATCGAAATAAAAAAACTCAAAAAAAAATTCAAGAGGGCACCAAAAAAAATTTAGCGCGGTCCCGGCTTGCCTAAATAACCGGTTAACGGTGCTCATGGGCTTGGTCGCCGATCATTGTACCGATGGCTTTTCACCGCACGATCAATATCCCACGCCAAGCTCGTCATAGAGATTGCGAAACACTTCGGGCAACACCTCCGGCAGATCTTCCGCGATCAGGCCGGGGCCGAATGCATGCCCGGCTTCGCCATGCAGCCACACGCCGATACACGCGGCCTCGAACGCCGGTACATGCTGCGCCAGCATGCCACCGACGATCCCGGCAAGCACATCGCCTGAACCTGCGGTCGCAAGCCAAGGCGGCGCATTGGCGGCGATCGACGCGCGAGCATCGGGCGACGCAACGACAGTATCGGCACCCTTGAGTACAATAATCGCGCCGGATGTTTGCGCGGCGGCGCGCGCACACTGAAGTTTCGAGCCTTCGAGCTCGCCGAACAGGCGACGGAATTCGCCATCATGCGGTGTCAGGACAACCTGCGGACCAGATTGGTTTTTTATCGCGCCGAACAGCGCGCCAGGATCCTGCGCAAAACTCGTCAACGCATCGGCGTCGAGCACTAGACCACGCCCCTCATTCAACGCAGCACGAACGAAACTCCGCGTGCGCTCGGTGACACCCGCGCCCGGTCCGATCACAATGGAATTCAGCCGCTTGTCATTCAGCAATTCGGTGAACTGTTGAACGCTGTCCGAGACCCGAACCATCACCGCTGTCAGCGCCGCCGCATTTATCGCCAGCGCATCCATCGGCGACACAAGTGTCACCAATCCCGCCCCTGCCCGCAGCGCAGCGCGCGCCGCTAACCTCGCAGCGCCCGTCGATGCCAGATCGCCGGAGACAACGAGCGCATGTCCGCGCGCGTATTTGTGGCCATCGACCTGCGGCACCGAGAATGAATCGGCCCACAGATCGGGAACGTTCTCGAATGTCTGCGGCCTGATGTCGTTCAACACGCTGTCCGAAATGCCGATGTCCGCGACATCGACCTGCCCGCAATGAATCCGCCCCGGCAATAAAAGATGCGCGGGCTTGCGGCGGAAGAACGTCACGGTGCGCGTCGCATTCACCGCAACGCCAAGAATGTCTCCGCTGTCCCCGCGAACGCCGCTTGGGAGGTCCACGCTCAAAATCGGCGCGCCGTTCGCATTCATGGCCTCGATCACCGCGTGCGGATCGCCCTTCACCTCGCGATCAAGACCCGCGCCGAACAGCGCATCGATAATCAGCGACGGCCTGCCGATGGCGTCGGGGCTGCAAGGCAACACCGCGCCGTTCCATCCGTCGGCGGCCAGCGCCGCATCGCCCTTCAGTGTCTGCGGATCGCACAACAGGATGACCGACACGTCGCGTCCGGCGGTTGCCAACGCGCGGGCAGCGATAAACCCATCGCCGCCATTGTTGCCACGACCGGCAACGACGAGGATCGGTCCGGCGGGCGCCATCTCGGCCGCGACGCGCGCCACAGCCTCGCCCGCACGCTGCATCAGGCGGAAACGCGGCGTGCCTGCGGCAATCGCCGCCTCATCCGCGCGCATCATTTCGGAAACCGTGAGCACTTCCATGCCAATTGCCTTGTCGCTTCGCCTTATCCGCAGGCATCCGCAGAGGATTTGAGCTGAATCATCCGCCTAATTACGAGGCATCATGCCTATTGAATTAGCCGGGTATTTTGTCCACACCTCATTCATGACGCGCCGCACGCCCACCAAGAAATTGATAACACAACAAAATCGCTGCGTGTTTGGTGTTGGCATGGACCCTGCTTTTAGGGGATTGCGTCGGATCCGTCGCACGCTCCCTCAACGAAAGGGCGATCTGTCGTTCGCGGCAGGCCAATGCGGCATCGGGATTTCGACGTTCAGCGAACTTCGCAACGGCGCGCGGTTCAAATGAAAGTGCAACAAGGCGTTTTGGAAGTGCCGGGAGGCGTTCAGTGAAAAAAATCGAGGCCATCATCAAGCCGTTCAAGCTCGATGAAGTAAAAGAAGCCCTTCAGGAAGTCGGAATCCAGGGAATTACAGTGACCGAGGCCAAAGGCTTCGGCCGCCAGAAAGGCCATGCCGAACTCTATCGCGGCGCGGAATACATCGTGGATTTTCTGCCCAAGGTGAAAATCGAGATTGTGGTCGGCGACGATCTTGTCGAAAAAGCCATCGAGGCCATCCGCCGCGCGGCACAAACCGGGCGCATCGGCGACGGCAAGATTTTCGTATCCAACATCGAGGAAGCCATCCGCATCCGAACCGGTGAATCCGGCAACGACGCCATCTAGTCCGCACATCCTTCGGAACGCCCAAAAACTTCGCAGCGCCGCGAGGGCGTGCGGCCTTGTGCAGGCCGATACAGCAACACTAGTATCGCGCCGAATTCACGACCAGAGACGACCAGAACTCACCAGAAGAAGACAAAGGGGTACTCATGAAGACCGGCAAAGACGTCCTGAAAGCCATCAAGGACAACGACGTGAAATACGTCGACCTGCGTTTCACCGATCCGCGCGGCAAGTGGCAGCACGTCACCTTCGACGTCAGCATGATCGACGACGACATTTTCGCCGAAGGCACAATGTTCGATGGCTCCTCCATTGCCGGCTGGAAGGCGATCAACGAATCCGACATGACGCTGATGCCCGATCCGACAACGGCCACGATCGATCCGTTCTTCGCAGAGACCACCATGGTCATCACCTGCGACATTCTCGAGCCTTCAACCGGCGAGCCTTACAACCGCGATCCGCGCGGCATCGCCAAGAAGGCAGAAGCGATGGTGAAATCCATGGGCGTCGGCGATAGCGTGTTCGTCGGCCCCGAAGCCGAATTCTTCGTGTTCGACGACGTGCGTTTCCAGACCACGCCGTACAACACAGGCTTCAAGCTCGACTCCTCCGAACTGCCGATCAACTCCGACACCGAATATGAAGGCGGCAATCTCGGTCACCGCATCCGCACCAAGGGCGGCTACTTCCCCGTGCCTCCGCAGGACAGCGTGCAAGACATGCGCTCCGAAATGCTGGGCTCGATGGCCAAGATGGGCGTGAAGGTCGAGAAGCACCACCACGAGGTCGCATCCGCCCAGCACGAACTCGGCATGAAGTTCGACACGCTGACCCACATGGCCGACCAGATGCAGATCTACAAATATTGCATCCATCAGGTCGCTCACATCTACGGCAAGACGGCGACGTTCATGCCGAAGCCGGTTTACGGCGACAACGGCTCGGGCATGCATGTGCATCAGTCGATCTGGAAGGACGGCAAGCCGGTGTTCGCTGGCAACAAGTCCGCCGATCTGTCGGAAACCTGCCTCCACTACATCGGCGGCATCATCAAGCACGCGAAGGCAATCAACGCGTTCACTAATCCGTCCACCAACTCCTACAAGCGTCTGGTGCCGGGTTATGAGGCGCCCGTGCCGCTCGCCTACTCCGCGCGCAACCGTTCGGCGTCGTGCCGCATTCCGTACACGGCGAATCCAAAAGCCAAGCGCGTCGAAGTGCGCTTCCCCGATCCGATGGCCAACCCATACCTCGCCTTCGCTGCGATGCTGATGGCCGGCCTCGACGGCATCAAGAACAAGATCGATCCGGGTCCGGCGATGGACAAGGATCTCTATGACTTGCCGAAGGAAGAATTGAAGTCGATCCCGACGGTTTGCGGTTCGCTCCGCGAGGCGCTGGACAACCTCGACAAGGATCGCGAGTTCCTGAAAGCCGGCGGCGTGTTCGACGACGACTTCATCGACAGCTTCATTGAATTGAAGATGACCGAAGTCGCGCGGTTCGAAATGACGCCGCATCCGGTCGAATTTGAAATGTATTATTCGCAGTAAGGCTTGCTGCGAAATTCAAAATAAGAAAGCCGCCCAGAGATGGGCGGCTTTCTTCGTAGCCACATTCTTACCCGTGCACGAACGGTGAGATTGTAGGGTCGACGCGCTGTATCCTTTTTAGAAACTGCGTCTCCGTCGGATCATCGCCTCAACAAAGTTACCCGAAATGCATCAGCTACTAGAGAAGCACCGCACCAAGATCGCGTCTGCGTCAGTCGAGACAATTCGTCAGGACCCTTCACTCGGTGAAAATTTGACACTAACCGTCGCGGGCACAATCAAAGTTGTTTACGCGCCGTTTGACTATATAAACCGTTCCGCAAAAGTCGTCCTGCTTGGAATCACACCTGGGAAACAACAGGCAATAAACGCTCTGATCGAAGCGCGGCAACGCATACTCGCCGGCGCAAAAATTGATACTGTTGCCAAAGCAGCAAAGGAGACCGCTTCATTCTCCGGGCAAATGCGCCCCAACCTAATTTCGATGTTAGATTCAATTGGTGTAGCTCGTTGGCTAAATATCCGATCTTGCGAATCAATGTTTCACGCAGATTCAAATATGGTTCATTTTACATCCGCGTTGCGCTATCCAGTCTATGTTGATGGCGAGAATTATTCTGGCCAGCCAGAGATGACCAAGCATCCAGCGCTACAAGAGAATTTTTGAATCGATATCTAATGGAGGAAGTTAGTGCCTTGCCTGATGCAGTTTGGATACCACTAGGGCCGAAACCTGCTTCCGCTTTGAATTGGCTAGCAAGCAAGGGAAAAATAGAGAGCGCTAAGATCTTAGATGGACTACCACACCCGTCCGGAGCAAATGCGGAACGGATCGCCTATTTCCTCGGACGAAAGCCAATTCGTTTGCTCTCAGCAAAAACTAACGCCGCAACGTTGGATGATGCAAAATCATTACTCCTGAGGAAAGTTAGCGCTTTGCCGTCGCCTTCTTCCTCTTCTCCTGATTAAACTCAATCGCCGCCTTCACCAACTTTTTGATGCCCGCCGCGTTCACCTTGTCGCCTTCGAAGAAATCAATCGCGCGGCGTGGATTGCCCTCAAGCCCTGCGTTGAACAGTTTATCTGGATCGGGAATTTTCGCGCCGTAGTCGAACGTCAGCTTCACCCATTTTTTGTGCGCGTTGCAAACCGCGATGATGCCGTCCTTTTCCCAAACCGGACTGCCCATCCATTTCCATTCCTCGACGATCTCCTTGTCTGCCGCGAGCACGGCCTTGCGCACGGCGGCGAACGTCTCGCCGCGCCAGTCCTTGATGCTGGCGATGAGCTGGTCGATTTTCTGCGATGGGGTCAGAGTATTTTTCGCAACCAAATCCAACCCTCCGCTGCCCGAAAATATATCAAAGAACCAATTGAACTGGCGATAAGAAGCAAAGCCACTAGAATAATCGCAAAGCAAATCCAAACCGCTTTTTGGCCGCTCGATTCAACCGTTATTATTCCGGGTATCTTGACGACAAGACGCTCTTGTTTCATTGGCACGGCTTACCTCCAATTATTACGTCAAGTTTGTCCGTTTTCGCAGAACCCTCGCAACGCACGGTAATCGAAATGTGTCTGCGTCAACCGTTAGCGTTTCAGACTTGACTTTTCTGCATTATGGATTATATTCCTATCACCCTGTTCGCGAGGGGCGCTTCATGAGGCGTCTTGAATGCGGAGCAGGATGCGGTGCCCGCGCGCGTGGTTCGCAGCCATGCGTCCGGGAGGTTGAGGGTCACCGACCGGGCCAACTACGTGGCCCTGCCTTCGGTGGCTGCACGCGGTGCGGCTGAACGGCGGCGAAATCCGCCGGGATGAACGAACATCCGAAAGGTGTTCGGATCCCGCACCCGGAAGAGCGGTCCCTCAAACAGAAAAGCCGCTAATGGTGCGCCGAAAGGCGATGCGCTTCTTTGGTTTCGCTGTCGCAGGCAAAACAAAAGAAGCGAGACGACACCACTGCGCCTTTCGGCGCGCCATGCCCCTCATCTTCTGAGGGGCCTTCAGAGAAGACACCTCGCGCGCACGCGCGGGAACATTCGCATGCGCGTTCCGCCGCACCATCGTCACTTGATCCGGGCCTGCGTTTCGGCAAAGAGTACGGCAACAATTCCCGGAAGGAACAATCGTGGCCACACCGAGCAAAAGCAGACTTGAATCCCGCAGCGATCTCGCCTGGTCGATCGCAATGGGCGGCATGGGAATCGTGCTGTTCGCCGCCATGCTCGTGCTGTCATGGTATTACGCCGCGACGATCTTTCTGATTTTCGCGGGCATCCTCCTTGGCGTCGCGCTGAACGCGATGACGGAACTGCTGGCGCGTGTGTTGCCGATCCCGCATTCGCTGCGGCTGACGCTGGTTTGCTTGCTGCTTGCGGGCGCTCTGTCCGGCGTCGTCTTCCTTGGTGGGTCGACCATCGCGCAGCAGGCAACGGTTCTGAGCAACACCATCAAGGGCCAGTTGGTGAACGTGAAGGGTTTCCTCGAACAGCACGGCGTCGATACAAGTTTTCTGGAATTCGGCGACAACAAGCAGGCGCCGGCCGCGACCGATCAGAACGCGACACCAGACAAATCAGACAAATCTGATGCTGCGCCCCCCGCCCCGGCAAAAACCACACCCAGCCTCCCCAGCGCCGGCGCACTCGCATCCGGCGGCGGTGCCATCGTGAGCCAGACATTCAAAGTGCTGCTCGGCACGCTCGGCGCGGTCGGCAATTTCTTTATCGTGCTGTTTTTAGGCTTATCGTTCGCCGCACAGCCGAGCGTCTATCGCAACGGATTGTTGCGCATCGCGCCCGCCAAGCATCGGCTTTTCGTCACCACTGTCGTCGACCGCATCGGTTTCACGCTCGAGCGCTGGCTGATCGCTCAGATGGTGACCATGGTCGCGGTGTTTCTGGTGACGTGGATCGGGCTTGCGATCATCGGCATCCAGAGCTCGTTCATTCTCGGCATTCAGGCGGGCCTCCTCGCGTTCATTCCGACCGTCGGCGCACTGATCGGCGGATTGATCGTAGTGCTTGCGAGTCTGGCGTCCGGCTGGGTTGCGGCCGCCAGCGCCTTCGCGTTGTTTCTCGGCGTGCATGCGCTGGAAAGCTATATTCTTACGCCGATCATCCAGCGTCAGGCGCTCGACATTCCGCCCGCGACGCTGTTCGCGTTCCAGATCCTGCTTGGCGTGGTGTTCGGGCTGTGGGGACTGGCGCTGGCGCTGCCGCTGATGGCCATCGTGAAGGTGATCATCACCTATCTGCGCGAAGAGGACGACGAGCGCGAGCCGGAATTCAAGAAAAGAAAAAGGCGCTCAAATGAGCGCCTTTGGTTTCGCGAAACGAGCCTAGCCTGTCAGAAATTCGTCACCGTGTTGGTGTGCTCCACCTCCGGGGGCGAGGCGAAATGCGGGCCGACCAGCGCGCGCCATTCGGCGAAGTTAGGTCCCTCGCGAAAATCGACGGTGTGATTTTCCAGCGTGTCCCATTTGATGAGAAGACGATAACGCGACGGCTTCTCGATGGAGCGATGCAGTTCGAAACTCTTCCAGCCCTTGCAACGCTTGAAAATGGTCTGCGCCATTCCGACCGCAGTTTCGAAATCCTTTTCGTTGCCGGGCTTGATTTCGATCTGCGCGATTTCGGTGATCATTGTCTTTTTGCCTTTCGTGAATGCGCCAACTCTGAATCCGCAAAGGCTGTAGCGCAAAACTCAAGCCACGAAAACAAAAAGCGCCCGAAGGCGCCTCATGAATGCGATGGTTTTGCGTTATGGGCCGGTCAAAGCACCATCAAGAGTGCACCGGACAGGATGAAAACGCAGCCTGTCAGCAACAGCGCGTGCCAGTCGAATGGCGAACCGTAACGGCCTTCCGCGCGGCGCGCCATGACAAGCGCATCCTCATATTCATCGGAGGTTGAGAACATGCAGGCAAATCCGGCGCGCGTGGTGGCGACAGCCGCTTCGAGGGCATTCAAATCGGCCGGCTCATTGTGAGGCGTGATCAGCATGGCGGAAGGATAGAGCGCGAATGGTAAACGAGAGGTTAGCGCAGCACAGCGCTCAGGCGGCCGCTTTGCCGATGATTGAACTGCGCATCGCAGCGATCAGATTGGGCTTCGTGGCCTTCAGGGCCTGATCTCTGCGCGATTGCTCAAGCGACAGCGGCTGCTCGGTGGATGCCTCCACGCGGTTACGTCCGCCCCGCTTGGCTTGATAGAGCGCCGTATCAGCCGATGCCATCAGCACTTCAAGCTCGGTGTTGGCTGGTCCGCCCGCAACGCCAATGCTGACTGTCGTCTCCAGTGGCTCGTCGTCGATCGCCACACCGGATTCCTGGAAAGCCGCGCGCACACGTTCTCCGGCCAGTAATGCTTCTTCCATCGAACACGGCAGCAATGCCGCAAATTCCTCGCCGCCGACACGACCCACCAGATCGGTGATGCGAAGGGTGTTTGCGACAACATGCGCGAATACTTTCAGCACATCATCGCCCGCCGCATGTCCAAAGCGATCGTTGACCGACTTGAAGTGGTCGATGTCGAAGATCATCACGGTAATCGGCCGACCGGCTTTCGCTTCACGTTCGATCATGCGCGTCGTTGCCTCGCCAAACCCGCGGCGATTAAGCAAGCCAGTCAATGGATCGACCGAAGCGGCTGTCTTGTGCACGCTCACTGTTCGCTCGGACACGAGGATAAAGATGATGAAAACCTTTCCAATAGCATAAAGCACGAGTTCAGCTGCGAATGCCGCGATCCAGATCGTGCCGATCGTTGCGGCGTCATCCTGCGAGCGCAGCAAGTCGCCGAGAATGATCGGCAGCATAAGCACAACGCCATGCAACAGTGGCACAAAAATCGCGGGCCAGCGTGAGCGCAGATTTTTACGCCGCTCGCGCCAGAGCTCACCGGCAGTCAGCGCCGCATAAGCTGCGACAATCGCCGCGCCAAGGTGCATGCGCATTTCCGGCGAAACCGGAGCGAGGTAAATCATAACAGCGACCCAAATCGCAGGGCCGAGCAAAACGCCGATCAGGTTCGCAGAACGCCCGTGAAAGACGCGCGCTGCGTCCCACACCATGCCGCAGGCCATAAAACCGACAGCGTTCACCGCAAGCGACAGCCAGCCACCAAAGTCGTTGCCGCTGACGGTCCACAACGCGATGGATGCGGCGCCAAGAATGTAGGCCGCACCCCACCAGCCAAGCGCTTCGATCTTTTCCTGTCGCCAGAAAAACAGCAGCATCGCGCCAAGCAGCGCGGCAACGAGCGTCGCGACAAGGTAGAGCGTCGACATATCAAGCGACATGGTTGTGCCGGTAGGCATCGCGGTGCGGTCTCAAATCGAAGAACCGGAATTGGCCCCTTGCGTTGAAACCTAGTGGCGTTTTCTTCGTACTCCGTTTGCACAGGTCCGACAATTTTAGTGAAAAACGTCTGCAATTAAGTGGGAACCGGAAGACCCACAAAAAAAGGCGCCCGAAGGCGCCTTTGCATTTGCATTTGCAGAACGTCGGGGAAGGCGCGTTAGCGCTTCGAGAACTGGAACGACCGACGAGCTTTCGCCTTGCCGTATTTCTTGCGCTCAACCACACGCGAGTCGCGTGTCAGGAAGCCGCCCTTCTTGAGCACGCCGCGCAGATCAGGCTCGAAATTCGTCAGTGCCTTCGAGATGCCATGGCGAACGGCACCAGCCTGGCCCGACAAACCACCGCCCGCAACCGTGCAGACGACGTCATACTGGCTCTGACGCGCCGCAGCGACCAGCGGCTGCTGAATCATCATGCGCAGCACAGGGCGGGCAAAATAAACTTCGACTTCGCGGGTGTTGACAGTGACTTTGCCAGAGCCAGGCTTGATCCAGACGCGGGCGACGGCGTCCTTACGCTTGCCGGTCGCATAAGCGCGGCCCTGCTTATCGACCTTCTTTTCGTATTTCGGAGCTTCGGGATTCGCCGACTTCAAGCCCGACAACTGGTCGAGGGACTGCATGGTATCCGACATTATGCGGCCCTCATGTTCTTGCGGTTCATCGATGCGACATCCACGGCCTCGGGTTGCTGCGCTTCATGCGGATGCTCCGCATGCGGATAGACGCGCAGATTACCGAACTGCACGCGGCCAAGCGGCCCGCGCGGAATCATGCGCTCGATCGCTTTCTCAAGTACGCGCTCAGGGAAACGGCCTTCGAGGATCGACTTGGCGTTGCGTTCCTTGATGCCGCCGATGAAACCGGTGTGGTTGTAGTAAACCTTGTTCTCACGCTTGCGTCCGGTGAGGACGACATGCGCGGCGTTGATGATGATGACGTTATCCCCGCAGTCGACATGCGGCGTATAAATCGGGAGGTGCTTGCCGCGCAGACGCATCGCGACGATGGTGGCGAGGCGACCCACCACCAGACCTTTGGCGTCGATAATCACCCACTTCTTGGTGACCTCGGCTGGCTTTGCCGAAAACGTCTTCATGTGAGATGTCCGTGAAATTGCATGTTCGGCCGGATCGCCAAACTGCGGCGTTTCTAGATAACCCGCCGCGAACCGTCAATGCCCATAGAGCAAAAATACACCAGCAAAACCAGCACTTTACAAATATGGTGCTATAATACCCTCGAAAACACTAAGCATTTGGAATGCCTGACAGCAAGAGCACTTCTCCGACTGCGAGCCGCTTGCCGATCTTCATCAGCTTCGCCGCCGCAACGATATCCTGTCCGGGCTGGCCCTTACGAAGGAAGTTGATGTTGAGGCTCGTGGTGACAGCAAGCCCAACCGGGCCGATGGCCGAGAGCAGCACGACGTACATGGCGAAATCCGCCAGCGCCATCAGCGTTGGCCCGGAAACCGTCCCGCCGGGCCGGAGCATTTTTTCGCTATATGGCTGGCGCAAAAGGCTGCTGGCACCGTCCGCGCTCTCGATCAGGATTTCACCGCTGGCGAACGCCTGTGGGAATTCCTTGTGAAGGAACGCCTCAAGCTCCGGCACGCTCATTTTCGGCTTCGTCATGGATGGTCTGCCCTGCCCTGCACTCGCATATGACGGCTATGTAACCTAGGGTAACGACAATGCCCAGCCCACGGACTTCGCCATGACATCCGCATCTGCTTCGACCAAATCGGCTTCGACGTCCTCGCCACTGCTGCGCGAAACGCTCGGCACCATCGCGGTGCTGACGCTTGATGAGCCAGGATCGCGCAATGCGCTGTCTGAGTCGATGATCGCGGCCCTTCACGCTGAACTGAATTCCATTCGCGATGACAAACGCATCCGAGCCGTCGTCATCGCCGCAAATGGTCCCGCTTATTCCTCGGGCCACGATCTGAAAGAACTGACCGCGCGCCGAGCTGATGCCGACAAGGGCCGCGCGTTCTTCGCGCAAATGATGCAATCCTGCAGCGCGATGATGCAAACCATCGTTCATTTGCCGAAGCCCGTGATAGCGGCCGTGCAAGGCGTTGCAACAGCGGCGGGCTGTCAACTCGTCGCAAGCTGCGATCTTGCGGTGGCGTCTCAGAAAGCCGAATTCGGCACGCCCGGTATCGACATCGGTTTGTTCTGCTCGACACCGATGGTTGCGATGTCACGCAATGTGCCGCGCAAGCATGCCATGCACATGCTCATGACCGGCGATCATGTTTCCGCAGAGCGCGCACGCGAACTGGGACTGGTCAACACCGTTGTCGCCGCAGGAACCGAGCGCGACGCCGCCATCGCGCTCGCCAATCGTATCGCGAAAAAATCCGCCTACACGCTAAAGATCGGCAAGGAAGCATTTTACCGGCAGGCCGAAATGAATCTGGCGGATGCTTACACCTATACGGCGCAGGTCATGACCGAAAACATGATGGCACGCGACGCAGAAGAAGGCATTGGCGCTTTCATCGACAAGCGCGCTCCCAAATGGGAAGACCGCTAGCCGATGAATCACGACACTTATCCTGACAGCTACATTCATGAAATTCTCACTAGCGTGAAATCCATCGCGATGATCGGTGCCTCGCCCTCCAATGTGAGGCCGAGCTATTTCGTGTTCAAATATCTCGCCGAGCGCGGTTATGACATGATCCCGATCAATCCCGGACAGGCCGGAAAATCGCTGGCCGGAAAGCCGTTTGTCGGCTCATTGTCCGAGATTGGACGCCCGTTCGACATGCTGGATATTTTTCGAAATTCAGATGCAGCAGCTTTGGTCGTCGATGAAGCGCTGGCACTTGCAGTCAAACCAAAGGTCATCTGGATGCAGCTTGGCGTTCGCAACGATCAAGCCGCAGAAAAAGCAGAGGCAGTAGGGCTGAAAGTCGTCATGAACCGCTGCCCGAAAATCGAATATGCTCGACTGACGTCGGAAATCCAATGGATGGGAATTAATTCGCGTACATTAAGTTCAAAGCGCGCGCCTGTTCCGACCGGCAATATGCGGTTGTCCCTTGATCGCGCCAGCATTGTCGGCGGCGCGACCGCGGCGGCAGACCGCGTTGCCAAAGACAAGAACGACGTTTCATAGATGGCGCATGCCGCAGCATGTTCGTCCGCGATACCGCATAACCCGCCATAATCCTTGTCTATTAACGTCAATCGCCGCTCACGGCTTGACTGAGAAGAACGGCGACCGCAGCATCGATCCAAATCGCAACTACGCGTGGCTTTGACGTTAGGACTTCAGATGACAGATCGATTGCCGGGTTTCTCGACGCTTTCCATTCACGCCGGCGCGCAGCCCGACCCAACGACAGGTGCGCGTACCACGCCGATCTATCAAACGACATCGTATGTGTTCAACGACGCCGATCACGCCGCCTCGCTGTTCGGTCTGCAGTCGTTCGGCAATATCTACACGCGCATTACCAATCCGACGACCGCCGTGCTCGAAGAACGTATCGCGGCACTTGAAGGCGGAACGGCTGCAGTCGCGACCGCATCGGGCCACGCCGCGCAATTTCTCGTATTCCACACGTTGATGCAACCGGGCGACGAATTCGTTGCGGCCCGTCGGCTCTATGGAGGGTCAATCAATCAATTCAACCACGCCTTCAAGAATTTCGGCTGGAACGTGGCTTGGGCCGACACCGACAACGCAGAGAGTTTTAAGCGGGCAATCACGCCAAAGACCAAAGCGATCTTCATCGAGTCGATTGCCAATCCCGGCGGAACCGTGACTGACATCGAGACGATAGCGGGATATGCGCGCGAGGCCGGCGTACCGTTGATTGTCGATAATACGCTGGCATCGCCCTACCTCATCAAGCCAATCGATCACGGCGCAGACATCGTCATTCATTCGCTGACGAAATTTCTCGGCGGCCACGGCAATTCACTCGGCGGCATTGTGGTCGATGCAGGGACATTCGATTGGTCAAAGAGCGGGCGCTACCCTGCATTGAGCGAGCCGCGTCCAGAATACCACGGCATCAAGCTGCAGGAGACATTCGGCAACTTCGCATTCGCCATCGCGGTGCGTGTTTTGGGATTGCGCGATCTCGGACCGGCTATCTCGCCGTTCAATTCCTTTCTGATTTTGACCGGCATCGAGACGCTGTCGCTGCGCATGCAGCGCCATTGCGACAACGCAAAAGCTCTCGCTGAATGGCTTTCGACCAATCCTGCGGTGGCTTGGGTCAATTACGCCGGCCTGCCGGGCGACAAATATCATAACCTCGCGCGTAAATATTCGCCGAAGGGTGCCGGTGCGGTTTTTACGTTCGGATTGAAAGGCGGCTACGACGCCGGAATCAGTCTTGTCTCGAACGTCAAATTATTTTCGCATCTGGCCAATGTCGGCGATACCCGCTCGCTGATTATCCATCCTGCTTCGACCACGCACAGCCAACTCAGCGACGACCAGAAGGCGTTGGCAGGCGCCGGGGTCGACGTCGTGCGCTTGTCAGTTGGGTTGGAAGACAAGGAAGATCTGATCGGAGATCTCGATCAGGCGCTGAAAGCGTAATACCCGAAAAAACACGACGCCGGACATGGCGTCGTATTCGATTTTCCTGAATAACAATCTCTTACAAAATTACGGTTTGGCGGAACGTATCATCGCCTTGTGCTCGCGGACGAGCCGCGCGTTGCGCTGAACAACCGAGAATGTCGCAAGCGCGGCGAGAATGACCAGCAATTGCGCCGAGAGAGCTTCGAGCGTGGGATTGAATCCAAGCGATTGCATCCAAGCGAAGCTCTTCACCTCGGTGAACGACACGACGCTCTGTTCCTGGAATTCCTGAATGGCTTCGCCGATGAACTTGATGCCCATCGCGAACAGAAATGCGGATGTGATAATAAACAGTGGCCGCAGCGGAATTTTCTGCGCGATCAGGTTGATGAAGTAAAACAGCACCGCCAGTCCAACGGTTGCAGCTGCAAGACCGCCGAACAAACCTGCACTCCATCCGCCTTCAGTCACAGCAAGCGCGTTGATGAACAACACGGTCTCGGCACCTTCGCGAAACACTGCAAAGAACGCCAACGCCGACACTGCCCATGCCGTGTCTTGCGCGAGCGCACTGTCTGCCTTGGTCGCCAGATAATCCTGCCAGCCGCGCGGATCCTGCTTCACCATCAGCCACCCGCTGACGTAGAGCATTAGCGCAGCAGCGGCGAGAATGACGAATCCTTCGAGAATGTCGCTGTGTTGGCCGGAGTTCAAAACAGCAAATGCCCAAGCCGCGGCGATGCTGGCCGCTATGGCGGCCAATGCGCCGCTATAAAGAGATATAATGCGATGACCGCCGCCAACCTTGCGCAGATAGGCTGCAAGTGCTGCGATCACGAGCATGGCCTCGAGCCCCTCTCGTAAAAGAATAACCGCAGCCTGAACAAATGCATTCGACATCGAGAGCCTTCCTGAACGAACCGGCAAATTTGTTTCGTTCTACCGTTCGCCGCTGGCAAGAAAAAGCCGAAAGTGGCCCACCATTTGGCGAGGGCAAGGCACGGTTCTAGAAATGCCTGAAAACAGGCCGTTTCTCGACTTCCGCCGAATTTAGAATTGCTCAAGGAAGACGATTGAAGCTGGTGTTATCCCGCCGCGAGACCATGCGGGCCGGATGCCATCTTCGGCGACGTTGCATTGAGCCGCTCCGCCTGGAGTAACGCCAACGTCAGAACCACGATAGCGTTAGCCTGATGGGCGACGCCCATGTCGATCGGGACTTGATGCAGCAGCGTCGCGACGCCGATTGCAACCTGCAAGACAATCGACGCCAACAGCCAGCACGCACCGCTTGTGACAACTGTGTTTGCCCGCAACCTCATTGCATCAATGGCGTGATAGATCGCAGCCGCCAGCAGCACGTACGCAATCATGCGGTGGCTGAACTGCACGGTCAGCATGTTATCGAAGAAGTTCCGCCACCACGGCGTCTCGAAGAACAACCGGTCGAAAGATGGAATCAGAACGCCATCAATGTTCGGCCACGTGTTGAAGATCTTGCCCGCGCGCAGTCCTGCGACCAACGCGCCGAAGTAAAGCTGCAGGAACACCAGCCCGAGCAATAACCAACTGGTGACTTTCAACCGCATGGACGCAACCAGCAACGGGCGAGATTGAAGCCGCCTCACCGTCCAAACAACCGCGGAAAACAAAAGCAGCGCCAGCATGAAATGCACCGCGAGCCGGTATTGCGAGACCGACGTGCGCGCCGCAAGCCCCGACTTCACCATCCACCATCCGACCGCGCCCTGCAGTCCGCCAAGCGCGAAAAGAATCCAGAGCCGACGCATCAGTTGGCCCGTGATCGCGCCACGCCACAGAAACCAGAGAAACGGCAACAGAAATGCGATGCCGATGAATCTTGCAAGCGCGCGATGCGCCCATTCCCACCAGTAAATCGTCTTGAACTCATCAAGGGACATTCCCTGATTCATTTCGCGGTATTGCGGGATCTTTTTGTAGGCTTCGAATTCCGCCGACCATTCCGCCTGGCTCAGTGGCGGCAACGTTCCGGTGACCGGCTTCCATTCGACGATCGACAAACCAGATTCAGTCAGGCGGGTCGCGCCGCCGACCAGCAATGTGCAGACGATAAGAGCTGCTACGATGACCAGCCAGATGCGCACGGCACGGAGATTCGACGCGGCTTGGACTGCTCGATCTGGCGCGACAGACATGGTGTCAAAAGTGC
>JAPLPA010000404.1 GCA_026400415.1 Afipia sp.
ACCGTCCGGCTGCGGCCGAAGCTCAGTTACTCAGCGTGTCACTGCGGCAAAGACGAAATGAAATCAGCGAAGACGAAGCGTTGCGCGATCTTGAGACTGCTTCGATGATCTGGCGAGGTGACGCTATCGAAGTCCAGAACCTGCAATTATTGTCGCGCGCCTATGCGGGCAAAGGCCGATTTTCTGAAGCTTTCGCCGCCGCGCGCAATGCCACCAAGCTGCAGCCTAATTCCGACGTATCGCGAAAATTGCAGGATGAAGCGTCTGCGCTGTTCGAGGAGATTTTCAACGGACCAAAGGGCGACGATCTTCCGCCAGTGGAAGCGCTCGCATTGTTCTATGAATACCGCGAACTGACGCCCATCGGCCGGCGTGGCGATGAAATGATCCGCCGTTTGGCCGACCGTCTGGTTGCGGTCGATCTCCTCGATCAGGCCAGCGAGCTGCTGCAGTACCAGATCGACAAGCGGCTTGAAGGTGCCGCGCGTGCGCAGGTCGCGACGCGTCTGGCGATGGTGTATCTGATGAATCGCAAGCCCGACCGTGCTATCGCTGCGCTCCGCACGACGCGGATCGCCGACCTCGCCGGCGAAGTGCGTCAGCAACGATTGCTCTTGGAGGCGCGCGCGCAAAGTGACATCGGCCGGCACGATCTTGCCCTCGACATTATATCCAATGTCGGCGGGCGAGAAGCGATCCGGCTGCGTTCGGATATCTACTGGGCCGCGCGGCGATGGAGAGAATCCGCCGAGCAGATCGAACTGCTTTATGGCAATCGTTGGAAGGATTTCCAGCCGCTGACGGCAGTTGAGAAGAGCGACGTCATCCGCGCCGTCGTCGGGTATTCCTTGTCCGAAGATGCTATCGGTCTCGCCCGGTTCCGGGAAAAGTATGGTCCGAAAATGGATAGCGAGGAGGATCGGGCACCCTTCGATCTTGCCGGCAGGTCTGCATCCGCAAACAGCGCCGATTTTGCACGGATCGCAAAAATGGCCGCCACCATCGACACACTCGATGGCTTCCTGCGCGAAATGAAAGCACGTTTCCCCGATGCGATGGCGCGTGCAAAGTTGCCGCCGGAGATCAAGGCCGATCCAAATCCTACAGGTTCGCTGCCGGAAATCGTGGGATTGAAACGCAAGCAGGCCAAACGCTGATTGCGAGAGGCGTCACCCGCCGCCGTAGCTTTGCACAAGGCTTCCCGCGACGAGCGACCATCCGTCCACCAATACAAAGAATATCAGCTTGAACGGCAGCGAGACGACCACGGGCGGCAGCATCATCATGCCCATCGACATCAGGACTGACGCGACGACAAGATCGATAATCAGAAACGGCAGGAACAACAGAAAGCCGATTTCGAAGGCTCGCTTCAATTCCGAAATCATGAAGGCCGGCACAAGAATGCGCAACGACATCTGATCGGGCGTTGCTGCGGGCGGCTCGCCCGACAGATCCATGAACAGTTTCAAATCTTTTTCGCGGACATTCTTCTGCATGAATCCGCGCAGCGGCACCACGCCGCGCTGGAAAGCCTGCTCGACGCTGATCTGATTGGCGACCAGGGGCTTGATGCCGTCGTCGTAGGATTTCTGAAGCACCGGCCCCATGACAAATCCGGTGAGAAACAGAGCCAGCGCTATGATGACGGAATTCGGCGGGGCGGTCGCCGTGCCAAGCGCTGTACGCAGCAACGACAGCACGACCACGATGCGCGTGAACGACGTCATCATGATCAGGATCGACGGCGCAATCGACAGCACCGTGAGCAGTGCGATCAGCTGGATGGCGCGCTCGGTGACGCCGCCATTGCCCTGGCCGAGATTGATACTAATGTCCTGCGCGGCGACCGGATCGGTCGCTACCGCGGCGGCAAGGAAGACAGTGAAATATAAAACTCTACGCGGTGTGTTGGCGCAGCTCACGCAGGCGGTTTCGGACGGCCAAGCAAGCTCGCCATTTCGTCTTCGAGATTATCGAAGCCGGGTTTCGCCGCGGGAGCAGCAGCACGCGGCGCAGAACGGTTTGCCGCAGGCGGAGCGCCGACACGATCGGCTGCGCTCACTGACGGCGAACGCGTTTCGCCGCCATCGAGACGAAGTTCTGAACCGGGGCGGCGCAGCGCCGCTTCCAGTCTCTGCGCCATGTCGGCAAGATTCTGATCGGCTGAAGACGGCAGCGGTTCCTGACGCGCCGCACGTGGCGCGGGTGCTGGAGCTTTTGCGGGAATGTCATTTGCGCGCGACATCCGCGGCTCGGCACGTTCGCTGCGTGGTGCCACGATGCGCGGCTCATTGCGAGGCACGGGCTCTGAGAAATTCGGCGCAGAGTTGTTCGCGTTCCAGTCGGCAATCGGAGGCGATGGACGGCGAACTTCGTCGGGGTAGGGCGCGCGAGCGGCGCGAGGCGGCGGTTCCGGCATTGCAGGCTCACGATGCTCGTAAGCTTCTGTGTCCTGCCATGTTGCGTCGGGTAGTGGCGCAATCCGTCCGGGTAATTCCGTTCCAGCCGGTGCCCGCTGCGGCGCCTGATCGCGTTGCGGCATGTTGCGCTGGATATTCGGCTCAACGACGACGTCCGTCGGGCCACCAATCATGATCAGGTGCTCGACATTGTCGCGTCGCACGAGGACAAGCTTGCGGCGATTATCGACGGCTGCTGCATCGATCACGGCAAGCCGAGGCATACGGCTACGATTGGCTCCGGCGCCGGCATTTCCCGAGCTAAATTTGCGAACCAGCCACGCGGCGGCACCGATCAAAACCAGCACGATCAGGAGGGCGACGAAAACCCAGATCTTGTTATCCATTCCCAGTCCCCGCGCGGCTACGCCACTCTCTACGTGTACTTTATATGTCAGATTCGGCGCAGGCAGGTCGCGAAACCACAAACCGAGGCAAAATCAGCGCAAAAAGCCTGCTGTCAGTTAATTCCAGCGGCGCCGCTGCCGTCGGAACACTTTAATAACCTATGAATCGCCCGAGCCCAAAATACTTCTTTGGCCCATGCTTCAATGACTTGCCCCTTATCGGGTTTTTCATGGCGAAAATGGGCCGTTTGACGATATTAACCAGCTATTAACCATACACACGGCAAATTCTGCCTACCGGACTCTGATGCTCCGGTCGCACGCAGAGGCCGTCCCGATGGCAATCACCGATCTTCCGATGTTGGCGGCACTCCGCACCAAGATGCAATGGCATCAGGAGCGACAGCGCGTTCTTGCCGAAAACATCTCGAATTCCGACACGCCAAATTTCAAGCCGCGCGATCTCGTGGAGCCGAAATTCGACCGCGATGGGCCAGGCGCAATCGCCGGCGGCATGGGGTCGCTCAGCATGGTGCGAACCACCGCCAATCACATTCAGGCATCGGGGGCCAGCGACAGCTTCAACGCCAACAATCGCGGGGGGTATCAGACACGGCCAGCCGGAAACTCCGTCAATCTCGAAGACGAGATGATGAAGGTCTCGGCGAACCAGATGGACTATGCGGCTGCGACCTCGCTTTACAGCCGCAGCCTCGGTCTTCTCAAGACGGCCATAGGTAAACGCTGACGAAAAGGATGAGCCATGAGCGACGGCAGTGACTTTCTCAGATCGATGAACATCGCGACGTCCGGTTTGCGCGCGCAGGCCGGCCGCATGCGTGTGATTTCGGAAAACATCGCGAACGCGGACTCGACAGCGAAAACCAGCGGCGGCGATCCTTATCGGCGCAAGGTGCCGACGTTCTCTTCGGAACTGGATCGAACGCTCGATGCGCAGGTCGTGACGCTCGGTAGGATCAAGCCGGACAAATCGGACTTCCGAACCAAGTATGAACCAGGCAATCCGGCAGCGGATGCCAGCGGCAACGTCAAATATCCCAACGTGAACTCGCTGGTCGAGATGACCGACATGCGCGAAGCCCAGCGATCCTACGAGGCCAATCTCAACATCATTTCCGCCACGCGCCGCATGATCCAGCGCACCCTCGACATTCTCAAGGCCTGACAGGAGACCTAACTCATGGCTTCGCCATCCGTCGCCGCCAATGCCTATGCCAGCCTTGCCAAGATCATGGATTCTGCCGGAGGCGCGGGCGGCCATTGCTGAAGGAAACGCTCGGCAACGTCATGGAAGCCGGCAAGAAGTCCGATGCGCAGACAATCGCGATGGCATCGGGCAAAGCCAATGTGATGGATGTCGTGACGGCGGTCGCTGAGACGGACGTTGCGGTCTCGACGCTGGTGTCGGTGCGCGACCGCGTCATCCAGTCTTACGAAGACATCATGAAGATGCCGATCTGATGACCATCAAGGTTTATGCGGGCAGGGGAATACAATGACAGGTGCTGAAGTTCTCGACGTTTCGCGCGATGCCGTCTGGACCATCGTTAAGGTTTCGTCGCCCCTGCTGATCGTCGGCCTCGTGGTCGGTGTCGCTATTTCGCTGTTGCAGGCGCTGACGCAGATTCAGGAACAGACTTTGGTGTTCGTTCCAAAAATCCTCGCAATTTTCGTGGCGCTGATATTGGCGCTTCCTTTCATGGCGGACGCGATGAACAGCCAGATGATGCGGATATCGTCGCGAATCATCGGCGGGTAGCGCATGATCGGCTGTCCAATGATCGAGGCCCGGAAAAGCCCTTCATGCGCATCGACATCTCGCTTTTGCCGGCTCTTGCTGCCTCGTTCATGCTGGTCTTCGCACGCATCGGCGCGATGGTGATGCTGCTTCCGGGATTCGGCGAGACCAACATTCCGGTTCGGGTCCGGCTCGGGATCGCGCTTGCATTGACCCTCATCATTTTGCCGCTGCATCGTGGCGCCTATCAGATCAGCATGACGTCAATGGCGCCTCTGCTGGTGCTGATGTTTCATGAGATTGTTATCGGTGTCGTGCTGGGTGCGACGGCGCGCGTCACGCTTTCGGCGCTGGCTGTCGCGGGATCGGTGATTGCGCAGCAGCTCGGCTTGGGGTTCGTAACTTCTGTCGATCCCACGCAAGGCCAGCAGGGTGTGCTGATCGGAAACTTTCTCACCATCCTTGGGCTGACGCTGCTGTTTGCAACAGACACGCACTACCTCATCATCGAGGCGCTCAGTGCCAGTTACACCATCTTCGCTCCCGGCGAATTGATGCCGAGCGGAGACATTGCCTCGCTCGCCACGCGGGCGTTTTCCGGCGCATTCAAGATCGGTATTCAGCTATCTGCGCCGTTCATCGTCTTTGGCCTCGTCTTCAATCTCGGTCTCGGTGTTCTCGCTCGCCTGATGCCGCAGATGCAGGTTTATTTCGTCGGCGTCCCGCTTTCGATGCTGGCGGGCTTTTTGATCCTGGCGGCCATTCTTGGGACCATGATGGGATTGTTCATGGACTACCAAGGTGGCGTGCTCCACGAACTCGCGCCGAGGAGCTAGCGGCCGATGGCAGATGATGACAAGGACTCCAAAACAGAAGACCCGACACAGAAGCGTCTCGACGACGCCATCGACAAGGGCGACGTTGCCAAAAGCCAGGAGGTCAACACCTGGTTCGTGATCGCGGGCTCGACGCTGCTGCTGTCGTCTTTCTCCGGCTCCATCGGCGCCGGCATCGAAAATCCGATGCGGAACCTGATGATGAATGCGCATCAAATCCGCGTCGATGGGCCCGGTCTTATCAAGCTTGCCACCAGTCTGGAGGGAATGCTGATTGCGGTATTGGGAATACCGCTGCTGCTTCTGCTTGTTGCGGGCGTCGCGAGCAATCTCGTGCAGCATCGCCTCGTCTGGTCAACCGAGCC
>JAPLPA010000531.1 GCA_026400415.1 Afipia sp.
GCCGGCGTTAGCTCCGCGTGCTCATCTCC
The DNA here is from genome assembly GCA_026400415.1 of Afipia sp. Classification (GTDB taxonomy): domain Bacteria; phylum Pseudomonadota; class Alphaproteobacteria; order Rhizobiales; family Xanthobacteraceae; genus Afipia. Next base: position 30 of record JAPLPA010000531.1, read on the forward strand.
ATTTTTCCCAGCAACGCTCTCGGAAGACAATGAACTTCGGTTGCCGAGGAGTCTCTCGGACGGACCGACGGGCGCAGCGTTCCCAGACACGTTCTTTACCGTGTGGGTGCCCTGACAACCTCTATTGTCAGATTGTCGCAATGCTTTTGGCCTCCCATAAGCAGACTGAAGCTTGCGATGCTTCAACAAATAGTAAGACGCATCGGCCCTGTAAAGCACACTTTTATAGACGCAGCTGCACGACACTTCAACTACGTTGGCGAATGGCATTTGTATCCAGCATTTCAATCACTTCCCAGCGGGTGAGGCTACATCGCCAGAATTGGTACGGATTCTGATTCATTAGTGGTCATCGAGCTGCAGTAACCGTCCACATACTGTTCATCGAACCAAAACACGCCCGGAGATGATGTCGTTGTTCGGAGGAGAGAAGCTATGACAATATTGAAGCGCGCATCGGCACTGCATCAATGATCTGTCCCAGAAGACGAATGGGCGTTACGGCTTGAGGTAGCCATCTATTGGCAAGCTTAAGGCCCGCGCAAACCTGCTGCCGCGGATTTCATTTACTGGATGGATTCTCATTAGTGAGCTTGAGGCTTCAGATGTCTGTTATCGCGTCGCATAGTCAGTCTTCGATTTTGCTGAGAAATTCACAACGAGGGGAATGACGACGAGCAACATGGTCGCGACCTCGATCGGTACAAACGCAAATTTTGGATTCTGACTGACGTCCCATAACATCCCGCCGATGATTGAAATGACCCCCGCTAGGCTATAGCCAATAGCGAAAATGCCGGCAGACATTTGTGGCACCTCATCGGGAGTAACTAACAGCGCAGGAAGCGTCAGCACAATCGTGAGCACGACCGCGCAGGAGATACCGATTACTCCAGCACAGCAAACGACAAACCAATATTGTGGCACGAACATTAATCCAGCAACACTAAGGAATGCGGCCGTTCCTGCTCCGACAAGCGGCCATTTTTTGCGCTCCCAAATGTGGGCTGTCGCAAGAAGCAAGAACTATGCTGGTAGTTGACTGACATTAAGAGCGGTAAGCGCTGGCCCAATCCAATCAGGATGACCAATTTTGACGAGTTGACCAGGCAAAAAAGCATGTATGCCGAAATAGAGTTGATTTGTTGCACCCATCATAAAGCCCAACTTCCACAAAAGTGATGATCTCCAATTAGGCATCCAATTTTTTTGACGTTTTGTGACCTCGCTTGCTTTGCGTGGCGCAAAGACGGTGATGATAATGGCGATGATCAAAACCGGTATCGACCAAAAGAAAAGCGTCGCGCGCCAGTTATTTGCTAAGAGTGCCATCAGAAGAGTGGCGAGCATAACCGGAAAGATTTCGCCGAATATTAGGCCGTTCGTGTAGACGGCCGTTGAAAAACCGATCTTGTTCGGTACCCATTGCCGCACAATTGGCGGAAGTGATGGTTGAATCACCGCAATTCCCGCAGCCATGATCGCGGTTGAAGCGTAGAGGAATAGAATGTTAGGCGAGAAGCCTCGCAGGAACGAACCAATGGCCGTCACTACAAGCCCGGTTGTTAAAGCACGGACCGCACCGAATCTCGCAATAATTGCCGAACTGGGTATAGAGACAAGCGCAAAAAGACAGACTGGAATCGCATTCAAGATCCCAACTTCAGTTCCAGATAATTTTAAATCGGAAATAATAAGAGCAAGAACCGGCGGAATTGCTAAAATTGTTAGTCGCAGTCCGTTTCCCGCAAGCCAAAGAAGAATAAACGCTCTAAGGGCGGTAGATGTGGCTGAGTTCATCTCATTCCCGGATCGCTGGACTTCAGGACCGCAGCTTCTTAAGCGGATCTTTCAATGACCTCAAGGCTTCGACTGATAAGGAAATTAGTGTTTCTTTGCGAGTCGCACGAGACTGGCAAGGAAATTGCGGGTTCCTTGCCAATCGCCAACGGCATAAGAAGTCGATTGGTGTATCATTGATAATGCGCAACTCGTGCCTGGCGGCATCCAGATGCGGTGAGAGCCAGCTCCAGGGTGTCGGTGACGTTGTGTGCACCGAAAATCTTATCCAAATTAATCACGTAATGGAATCGCCTAAGCTGGTGGAATGATCGGGCTACTCTGTTTCGTTCTGGCGGTCCTGGCCTCGCCATTCAAGTCGAAGTTGCGGCTTGAAGCTGAGAATGCGGTGCTTCGACATCAATTGATTGTCTTGAGGCGTAGGCTGCGTGGTCGCGTCCGGCTCACGAACAATGATCGCTGGTTCTTTATCCAGTCGCCAGCGCCTCGGGCCAACTTAGACGTGCAACTCACGCTGTTGCATTGACACGTCCGCTCATCAGCCTACATTAAAGCTGTTCCGAGGGGTGCCCCGCGCAAGGGCTGAGAAAAACCCTTTGAACCTGATCCGGGTCATGCCGGCGAAGGGACAGGGACTTGATGCCCCCTAACCGAGTTGTATCCACAATCCGTCACCGCTTTGCGCGCGAGCGGGTCTCGCAAGGAGTTAACCATGAACAAAGCCATCACATCCGCTGACATGGTTGCGCCGAAGGTCACAACCGGGCCGCTGCCCGCGTCGCGCAAGATCTACGCCGCGCCAGATACCGCACCCGAGCTTCGCGTGCCGGTGCGCGAGATCATCCTCGAGCAAAGCGCCAGAGAACCCAACGTCATGGTCTACGACACCACTGGCGCCTATTCCGATCCGAATGTCACCATCGACGTCGAGAAGGGCCTGTCGCGCACCCGTATCGAATGGGTCAAGGCGCGCGGCGGCGTCGAGGAATATGACGGCCGCCCGATCAAGCTGGTCGACAACGGCAACGCGACAGGAAAATATCTGGCGTGCAATTTCCCGAACACGCCGAAGCCGTTCCGCGCGGTCGGTGACGCGCCGGTCACGCAATATGAGTTCGCCAAGGCCGGCATTATCACCAAGGAAATGATCTACGTCGCCGAGCGCGAAAACGTCGGCCGCAAGAAGATGCTCGACCGCGCCGAGGCCGCGCTGGCCGACGGCGAGCAGTTCGGCGGCGCGCTCCCTGCGTTCGTGACGCCGGAATTCGTGCGCAGCGAAATCGCGCGCGGCCGCGCCATCATCCCGTGCAACATCAACCACGCCGAATTGGAGCCGATGATCATCGGCCGCAATTTCCTGGTCAAGATCAACGCTAATATCGGTAACTCCGCGGTCTCCTCCTCGGTCGAAGAGGAAATCGAGAAGATGGTCTGGGCGATCCGCTGGGGCGCCGACACGGTGATGGACCTCTCAACCGGCCGCAACATCCACAACACGCGCGAATGGATTTTGCGCAACTCGCCGGTGCCGATCGGAAC
>JAPLPA010000183.1:0-4287 GCA_026400415.1 Afipia sp.
GCGGCGTCGCGTGACTTCCCGGCTTGCCGGTGACGACACGCGTGGTCCAAACCTGCGCGCCGTTCTGCATAACTTTCAGCGTGTAATCCGGAACGTTGAGGATCACATAGGCGTTGCCGAGCGAAGCTGCGCCGAGTTCTCGCGGCAGCCAGCGCCAGCGCTCCATATTGACGCGCACGATGTCGATCTGCTTGTCCTTCTTCGGACCGTTCAGCGCACGCACCGTCTGGTCGTCAAGAATGCCGGTGGCTTTCAGGTCGTTGCTCGCCTGGAACTTGCGAACCGCCTCGGAAACTTTCGCGTCGTATTTCGCATCATCGAGGTCTTCGCTCATCCCGAGCTTAGCGCGAATCATCGGCACGCGCGCATCTTCCATCACCTCGGGGGCAGGGCCCTTCTTCGCCGGCTTGACGAACTTCAGAGTTGCGCCTTCGGCGATCTGCTTGGACGTATCCTCAGTCGCGCCCGTCATGACGGCGAGTTTCGCCTTCAATGCCTCGTAGCCCTTGTGAGGAGGATTATAGCCAACCAGCGCTGCTGACGCGTCCTTCGCGGTCGAAACGTTGATGAGCACTTCCACCGGATCGACCGGATGTTCCGGATACTGAATATCGGCACTGACGCGCGACCAATGCATACGTCCGCTCTGCGCCTGACGCGCATAGTCCAGCGTGCTCTCGGTCAGTTTAAGTTCGGCTTCCGCGAGAGCATCCGGCGAAGTCGCTGAAGCGAAATCAGGTGTCGGATAATCGGCCGGGTTCAGACCTTCTGCGCCCGCATCCTTGAGACGCGCGATGACGCTTTTGCCGCGGCCGTTCAGAGCGCCGGAATCAGACCAAAGCGAAACGTAGTTACGATCCTTGTAGAAATTCTCGACGGCGATGCGTTCATTCTTGCGATCGAAATACTTCGCGCCCTTTGAGACGATCAGGTCGCGCAGTTTCTCGCCCGCAGGTGAAATCGATGTCGCGACGTCTGCCTTTGGTGGCTCGATGGCGATGGCGGGTGCTGCTGTCGTTGTCGAGGGAGCAACCGCAGGCGTTACGGTTTCCTCTTTTTTTGCAGGCTCAGCCGTTGGAGACGCAGTTGTCGTTGCCGTTGCTGAGACGGCCGGTGCTGTCGCGGGGGCGGCGGTATCGGATTTGTCGGTAGCGGACGTCGGCGGCACATTCGCCGGATTGGTTTGGGGCGCTCCCGTATCGACGGTGAGATCTTTACTTTTGACGTCGGTCGATTGTGCCTGTGCGCCGGTCGCGGCGAAGGTGATGAATGTTGCGGCAACAGCCACCAACATGCGGTCGAAACCCGTCAATGCAATCCGGCCGTTGGTATAGTCACGCATTCTCACACCCCTTGGGTGAAACTGCCCCGGCATGGAACAGCCCATTGATATTCAACGTCGGAACTATGCAAACCCGGCTTCGGACCTTGCCGCGCGTCCCGCATTTCTGAATTCGGCGAGACCGTACACGCGCCGGATAGAGGCGGCCAGCAGCCGCCCAATCAACTCAAAGTCAACGGCAGGACACTGACTGCAATTTGGCCCCGCTTGCAACGGTTTGCGCATATTGCCACGTGCTTTTTCAAGCGATGTCACCGGGCCGCAACGGTTCGATTGGCGCACAAATACGGCGGCACACAAGCGCCGTAATTCGACCATTCGCGTTAACCTTCAGCCCCGGAGGTGCCGGATTCTGGAGCGCCCGCGTCAGCTTCTTCCAGCTTGCGATAGAGCGTCGAGCGGCCAATCTTTAGCCGTCGCGCAACCTCCGACATTTGGCCGCGGTAGTGCGATATCGCGAAGCGGATGGCCTCGGCTTCCATCTCCTCGAGCGGCCGGACTTCGCCGTCCTCGCCGACCATCCCGAGGGAGCCGTAAGCCGACTGCACCTTGCCGGAAGCGCCAGTTGGCACAATTGGTATTTCAATACCGCTGACGTGATTTGATATATCTTGTAGAGGTAGCTCCGTCGGATGCAGTTCATCCCGGGTTTGGCCGGTTTGCCCGGCGGCAATTTGCGGAAAATCGCTGGGCTGAAGCTGGCCGCCTTCGGTCATGACGACGGCGCGGTAGACTGCGTTTTCGAGCTGACGGACGTTTCCGGGCCAAGGCATTTGCCCGAGCATCGTCATGGCCTCAGTGCTGATGCCGGTGATGGGTCGATTTTCCTCGGCGCAGAACCGCGCCACGAAATGCCGCAGCAAATGCGGGATGTCCTCGCGTCGCGCGCGCAGTGGCGGGATCGTGAGCGGCAACACATGCAGCCGATAAAAAAGATCTTCGCGAAAGTGCCCGGCCTTTACGCGGTCGAGCAGATTGCGGTTGGTCGCCGAGACGATGCGCACATCGACCTTCGTAGGCTTACGTCCGCCCACTGCTTCGACCTCGCCCTGCTGCAGCGCGCGCAGGAGCTTTACCTGCGCAGCCAGCGGCAATTCGCTGATCTCGTCCAGAAACAGAGTGCCGCCATTCGCTTCGACGAACTTGCCGGCGTGTTTTTCGGTAGCACCCGTGAACGAGCCTTTCTCATGGCCGAACAGAATCGACTCCACGAGGTTCTCCGGCAGCGCACCGCAATTGACCGCGATGAACGGCTTGATGCTGCGTTCGCTCGACCCGTGGATGGCGCGCGCGATCAACTCCTTGCCGACGCCGGATTCGCCTTCTATCAGGACCGGGATCGCGGAGGAGGCGGCTTTCTTGCCCATCGCGATGACGTGGGCCATCGCTTCGGATCGGGTGACAATATCCTTGAAAGTCAGTTTGCCTTCGCGGCTGTGGCGGATACGCTGGAGTTCGCCTTTCAGTGCGCTAGCGTTGAGAGCGTTGCGCAGACTGACTTGAAGCCGTTCGACGCCGACCGGTTTGACGACGAAATCATGCGCGCCTGAACGCATCGCTGAAACGACATTGTCGATGCCGCCATGCGCAGTCTGCACGATGACCGGAATGTCGATATTGAGTTCGCGGATTTTCGCCAGCACGCCCATGCCGTCGAGGCCGGGCATCACAAGATCGAGTACGATGGCGTCGGTGGCCTTCGCTTCGATGTCCGTCAAATGGGCAATGGCGGCATCGCCACTCTCCACAACGACGGTCTCATAGCCGCAGCGCTGAACCATATTCTCGACCAAGCGGCGCTGAACGGCGTCGTCGTCGGCAATCAGAATGGTCGCAGCCATGGCGTTCCCCGCACTTCTCAACTATCTGTCTCGAATCGGGGCACTCTCGCCGATGCCGATTAACGGCCGCTTAAGAGTTGAGGGCCAACCGGCATCGGACCGAACAAGCACAGGCTTTTATGATGGCTGCACGCGCGACAACCGCTCTCCGGAAATCTTCCGACAAATCCAAAAAAGCCGCAAAGCCGAACGGTTTGCCGGAGTGGAATCTAGCCGATCTCTATTCGTCGATTGACGCGCCCGAGATCACGCGCGATCTCGAGAAGCTCGATGCCGACTGCATCGCGTTCGAGAGCGCCTACAAGGGCCGGATCGCGGGCGAGGTTGCCAAGCCTGACAGCGGGACATGGCTCGCCGCAGCCATTCAACGCTATGAGGCCATCGACGATCTCGCCGGACGCTTAGGTTCGTTCGCTGGGCTTGCTCATGCGGGCAATACCGTCGATCCGGCGATTACGAAATTTTATGGCGACGTCTCCGAACGAATCACGGCTGCGTCCGTTCATTTGTTGTTCTTCGCGCTTGAACTCAATCGCGTCGACGATGCGGCCATCGAGCGCGCAATGCAGACGCCAGCGCTGAATCATTATCGTCCTTGGCTGGAAGATCTGCGCAAGGACAAGCCGTATCAACTCGAAGACCGCGTCGAACAATTGTTTCACGAGAAATCATCGACGGCCTACAGCGCGTGGAACAGGCAGTTCGACCAAACGATTTCCGCGCTGCGATTCAAGGTCGGCGCCAAGGAACTCGCCATCGAGCCTGCGCTGAATCTTCTGCAGGACCGCAAACCTGCGAACCGTAAAGCGGCCGCACAGGCGCTGGCGAAAACATTCAGGGCGAACGAACGGACGTTTGCGCTCATCACCAATACACTCGCCAAGGACAAGGAAATTTCCGACCGCTGGCGCGGTTTCAAGGACATCGCGGATTCGCGCCACCTCAACAATCGCGTTGAGCGCGACGTGGTTGATGCGCTGGTCGCGTCCGTGCGCGCGGCGTATCCGAGATTGTCGCATCGCTACTACAAGATGAAGGCGGGCTGGTTCGGCAAAAAGTCGATGCCATTTTGGGATCGCAACGCGCCGCTGTCGTTCGCAGCGA
>JAPLPA010000183.1:4374-6246 GCA_026400415.1 Afipia sp.
CACTATTCTAAAAGCTTACGGCGATTTCTCGCCGCAAATGGCGAGCATCGCGGAAAGGTTCTTCACCGACCGCTGGATCGATGCGCCTGTACGTCCGGGCAAAGCGCCCGGCGCGTTCTCGCATCCCACCACGCCGTCGGCGCATCCTTATGTGCTGATGAATTATCAAGGCAAGCCGCGCGATGTCATGACGCTCGCCCATGAGCTGGGTCACGGCGTTCATCAGGTGCTCGCCGCGAAGCAGGGCGCGTTGATGGCGCCGACACCATTGACGCTGGCCGAGACCGCAAGCGTGTTCGGCGAAATGCTCACCTTCAAGCGGCTCCTCGCGCAGACCACGAATGCCAAGCAGCGTCAGGCGCTGCTTGCCGGCAAGGTCGAGGATATGATCAACACGGTCGTGCGCCAGATCGCTTTCTATTCCTTCGAGCGCGCAATCCACACCGAGCGTCGCAACGGCGAACTGACAGCACAGCGCATCGGCGAAATCTGGTTGAGCGTCCAGTCCGAGAGTCTTGGGCCGGCTATCGAGATCAAACCGGGCTACGAGACCTATTGGATGTATATCCCGCATTTCATCCATTCGCCGTTCTACGTTTATGCGTATGCATTCGGTGACTGCCTGGTGAACTCGCTCTACGCAGTTTATGAGAATGCGTCGGACGGTTTCGCGGAGCGGTATCTCGCCATGCTGGCAGCAGGTGGCACCAAGCACTATTCCGAGTTGCTCAAGCCGTTCGGGCTGGACGCGAAGGACCCGAAGTTTTGGGACGGCGGCTTGTCCGTGATCGAGGCGCTGATCGCCGAGCTTGAGGCGATGGGCTAACTCCATCGTCAAATCGCCGATTTTGATTACCGCATAACTCTTAAATTCGCGGGTCTGGACGAGCGTCCCGGCGTTGCTCTGACCCGGCAATTGAGGTATTTCGGCGTTGAACAGAGATACGGCTGGAGGCTTATAAATGGCTGAACACAGTGAAGTCGCCTACACCAAGGCAGACGGCATGGACTACAAGGCGCACGAGGAAACCTATGAGGGTTTTCTGATGCTGACGAAGTACGGCACGCTGACCGTGATCGCCATCGTCGGCCTGATGGCTATTTTCCTCACCTGATCCAAACTTCGTTGTTCACCGGCGACGCTGCCGGTGGTTAAGTCATACGTGGCCGATCGGCTGCGGGAGGCGTCATGAAAATTGCGATTGCCAAGGAAATCGATGCAGCCGAGCCGCGTGTCGCGGCGACGCCCGACACCGTGAAGAAATTCAAGGCGCTGGGCATCGATATTGCGATTGAACCGGGTGCCGGCATCAAGTCCGGTCTGCTGGATTCCGAATATGCTGTCGCAGGCGCAATTGTGAGTGCCGATGCCGTCAAGGACGCCGACATCGTCATCAAGGTGAAGCGGCCCGAGGCATCCGAGCTTTCCAAATACAAGAAGGGCGCACTGGTCATCGCGATCATGGACCCCTATGGCAACGATGCGGCGCTGAAGGCGATGGCGTCGGCCGGCGTATCGGCGTTCGCGATGGAATTGATGCCGCGCATCACGCGCGCGCAAGTCATGGATGTGTTGTCGTCACAAGCGAATCTCGCGGGTTATCGCGCCGTCATTGAATCCGCCGAAGCCTTCGGTCGCGCGTTCCCGATGATGATGACGGCGGCCGGAACCGTTCCTGCGGCCAAGGTTTTCGTGATGGGTGTCGGCGTTGCGGGCTTGCAGGCTATTGCGACAGCGCGCCGTCTTGGTGCGGTTGTCACCGCGACCGACGTGCGTCCGGCGGTGAAAGAGCAAGTTGAATCGCTCGGCGCGAAGTTCCTTGCCGTTGAGGACGAAGAATTCAAGCAGGCCGAAACCGCAGGCGGCTACGC
>JAPLPA010000183.1:6311-7041 GCA_026400415.1 Afipia sp.
GCCGCCGACGTCGACATCATCATCACGACCGCGCTCATTCCGGGACGTCCGGCGCCGAAGTTGGTCAGCGCCGAAATGGTGAAGTCGATGAAGCCGGGTTCGGTTCTCGTTGATCTTGCGGTCGAGCGCGGCGGCAACGTCGAAGGCGCGAAGGCCAACGAAGTCGCAGACGTCGGTGGTGTGAAAATTGTCGGCTACACCAATCTGGCAGGTCGTGTCGCTGCGTCGGCCTCAAGCCTCTACGCACGCAACCTTCTGTCTTTCATCGAGACGCTGTTCGACAAGGCAACGAAATCTCTCGCGGTAAAGTGGGACGACGAACTTGTGAAAGCCACTGCGCTCACCAGAGACGGCGCGGTCATTCATCCTAATTTTCAGCCGAAGGCGTAAAGGAGCACAGCCATGCATGGTATTGAGGCCGTCGATCCGTTCGTCTTCCGCCTGTCGATTTTCGTTCTCGCCGTTTTCGTCGGCTACTTCGTGGTGTGGTCAGTAACGCCCGCTTTGCATACGCCGCTGATGTCGGTCACCAACGCGATCTCCTCCGTCATCGTGGTCGGCGCGCTTCTTGCGGTCGGCGTTTCGCTTGCCGGTGACGGCGGTACGATCTGGGCACGCGCTTTCGGTTTCATCGCGTTGGTCTTTGCTTGTGTGAATATTTTCGGCGGCTTTCTGGTGACCCAGCGCATGCTGGCGATGTACCAGAAGAAAAAGAAGTAAGGGCAGCCCG
>JAPLPA010000466.1 GCA_026400415.1 Afipia sp.
TCGGGAGTTGGATATGGCTAATCCAATTGGTCGTCCCAAAAAAGTCGATTACGACTTTGCTCAACACATTTGGGTTTTGGTCGAATCCTTGCGCGTGAAATTGAGCCGCTCGGGAAAACCAGCTTCCGTCCGCCGGGTTGCGATTTATCTTGCTGATCACGGAGGAATAGGCAAAGCCGTCGGCGGACTTAAGGAGGGCGGATCTACACCAGAAGAAATGTCAGCTCTTCGCGCAAGCTTGATGTATCTAAATTTTTCTGAAACGAAAGCTGTGGTGGCCTTTTGGGGTACATACCTCGTTTCTGACGCTCGTCGTATTCGAAATATCTATCTTGAAGCAAAGAAGTGGACAGAAGACCCCGAAATCTTGTTCGCGTGGCAAAACATGGTACGCGATCTCACGGGCCAACCGCGAGTCCCTCCGCGAATGCAGTTCCCCGCTAGGTTTAGTGCGCCGTAATCAATTGAACTGACGCGTTATTCTGTCGCCCGAATTTCCGTGCAACTTTTTGGATTTGAATCGCACTAGCTTGGTTTCGCGACCTCATAGCGGAACCGAATCATGATCAAAGCCGAATTGACACAGCGAACGCTCCCCGCGGAGCAGCTATCAAATCATCCACCCCCGATCGAAGTAAAATACCGGCGCCTTGATTCCCTCAGGCCAGATCCTGATAATCCCCGCTCCCATTCAGCTTCGCAAATCCGTCGCCTGGCAAAGGCCATCGACCGCTTTGGGTTTCTCGGTCCAATTGTTGTCGACAAGGATTGCAAAATCATTTTGGGCGAAGGGCGTTGGCGGGCAGCTCAACTGCTTGAGTTCGAACAGGTACCCACTATCCAGATAACGCATCTGAGCACTGAGGAATGTCAGGCGCTCATGATCGCGGATAATCGCCTGCCAGAGCTTGGGAGTTGGAACGAGCCGCAGCTTGGGAAGCTCTTAAAACGGCTGGTGCAGGGCGGGCTTCAACTCGACGTCGAACTAACTGGTTTCGATATGGCAGAGATCGATCTACGGATCGGTGCCCTCGATCTCGATGTCGGACAAAACGCACCCGAGTTCGTGCCAGATATTGCCGTCGGAGATCCGATCAGCAAGCCCGGCGATCTATGGCAACTCGGCCGACACCGCGTGTTGTGCGCAGACGCACTCGACGGCAATTCCTATGTTCGTCTCATGAGCGGAAAGCGTGCCGCAATGGTCTTTACCGACCCGCCCTATAACGTGAGGATCGACGGGCACGCGACAGGAAACGGAAAGGTTCGGCACCGCGAATTTGCGATGGCGTCTGGCGAAATGGATCCTGTCCAATTTGTCAATTTTCTATCGAGCTACATGCGGCTGGTCATTCTGCACTCGACGGACGGTGCGCTCCACTTTCACTGCATGGATTGGCGCCACACACACGAACTGCTGAGTGCGGCTCTCGAACTTTACGCTGAGCTCAAGAACATTTGCGTGTGGGTCAAACACAGCGCCGGCCTGGGTTCACTTTATCGAAGTCAGCACGAGTTTGTGTTTGTCTTCAAAAACGGAAAAGACAAGCATCGCAATAATGTTCAGCTCGGCCGTTTCGGCCGCAATCGAACCAACGTCTGGAGCTATCCCGGCGTAAACGTTTTCGGGCGCGGAACCGAAGACGGCAATCTTCTGGCACTTCATCCAACCGTCAAGCCAATTGCCCTAATTGCAGATGCCGTCCTCGATTGTTCAGCGAGAGGTGACGTTATTCTGGATCCTTTCTTGGGAAGCGGCAGCACTTTACTCGCAGCGGAGAGGATTGGGCGCTGTTGCTATGGGATCGAGATAGATCCGCTCTACGTCGACACGATCATCCGTCGATATCAAAA
>JAPLPA010000283.1 GCA_026400415.1 Afipia sp.
AAAATCCCCCGAGCCTGAAAACAAGATTGGAAATTGCAGATGCCCTGCGCGCTGGCTCTGCGTCGATCGCCGCCGACAGTTTTTGCATCGCGCGGACCGACGGCGCACCGAGACTTTCATTGAGCAGGATTGTCTCGGCATATTCGTCTTGAATGGCTTTGTATTGCCTCATCATATCCGCGTCACTGGCGAGTGCGGCATCGACGCGGCGCGTGTCGTGCAAGCCCAACGTGCCGGCAGCATGAAACGGCAACATAGCTTCGAGTTCGGTTGGTTCGCGATCCGAAATCTGCGTGCCAGTGCCGCTCCTATTGCCCTTTGCCATCATGGCCAACCTCGCTCGATCCCAGCTGCATTCAGCAGCTCTGCTAGTTTCTTTCGCGCGTAGAACAATCGTGTCTTCACGGTGTTCTCCGGAATGCCCACGATCTCCGTGACTTCTTCCACGGACTTCTCGTGGTAGTAGACGAGATCGATGATCTCCCGGTGGTCTGGCGAAAGTGCAGTCAGACAATTCCGTAACGCCTTACTCTTGTCTTTCTTCGCGAAGGCGGTTTCCGGATTGTCGGATGTATCCTCGATCGCAGCCGCCGTCTCATCGTCCAGTTCCGCGTCCCTCCTCTTGCGAAGAGCGGACAGGGCCTTGAATCGCGTAATCGCCAGAAGCCATGTCGAGACGGCAGACCGGCCTTCAAATTTACCGGCTTGCCGCCACACATCGAGAAACACCTCGCTGATGAGGTCTTCCGCGATGGACTCATTCCGCACCAGCCGCAGCGAAAAGCGAAACACCCGTACATGATGCCTTCCGTAAAGCACCTGCATGGCGAGCCGGTCACCTTGCGCAATACGAGCGATCAGAGTTTCGTCCGCTGCCGCAACTGTTGCAATCAATAGCCGTCTCGCCAGGTTGGTCGCAGGCGACTGCGAAGAGGTTCGATTAAATTCGTGAGGATGTTCACGAAATCCGTACGAATGACGGTTTGCGCGAAGCGCCGGTTGTCAAAATGCCCTCGAATCGTATGTGGGAGCAAGCGACCGGTGTTGACCGTCAGCAATGAGAGTTCCGGCGTTATTGCCGTACCTCATTAAACGCTATGCCTTGGCCCAAAGTCGAGGATGTCGAGGTCAAATTTCCCTTTTATTTCAATATGTCATGGATTTTCGGAGTCGTCGGCCAACCTGCAAAAGTTACCAAACCTAAAGGCTTTGCCGCGTAAAGTTCCACGACAGTCCCTTTCAACGGCGAATCCATGCGCGGCGCGACCCCAGCAATCGAAACTTCGCACGCCGGCGAGACAGAGGGCGCTGAAGGGATTCTGACGTCCGCTGTCCTCGCCCGGCGGGCGAAACAACGCCGCCAGATACAGATCAATATCGGCCTCAGCTATCTCTTGGATGTCATCGTTCTTCTGGTTTACGCCTATGCAGGTGTGACATCGGTTGCGCTTGCAGCGACTTTCGGCGCTTGCGGTCTCCTTTCGGTAGCGCTCTTCATCGCGTTATCCGAAGCCCACATCAATGATCGCTTTGAAGACCATTACCTTATCGTTTTCCAGTCAACAGTCAGCGTCGGAATCGCGTTCGCGTTCATTCTTGCCGCGCCTCAGGTCGGGATTGTCTTTATTTGCGCAATCTTCATGACCTTTACGTTCAGCTCATTGCGCTCGACGCCTCGACAGAGTGCGATCGGCTGGACGATCACAACTGCGGGTTTGGCGGCTGTATTTCTCCTCACCGACAAGCCGATCGGGATGCCCGATGACAGCGTGATCGAACGTCTTGGCACCATGCTGCAATTCTCATTGCTGCTTGGCCGGACGATGGTGCTGGGCCTGTTCAGTGCAGGACTTCGTACATCGCTTTACAAGCGCGGCGTGCAGCTCAAGGAAGCGTACAAGCGCATCGAGGAACTGGCCGAACTCGACGAACTCACCGGTTCATTCAACCGTCGCAGCATCATGCGAATGCTGGACGACGAGATTTCTCGCGCGCTGCGCAGCAAGCAGCCGTGCTCCGTCGCGCTGATTGACCTCGACTGGTTCAAGCGCATCAACGATCGCTTCGGCCATCCGACCGGCGACGAAGTGCTTCGCACATTCGCCATCACGGTGTTCGCCAACATTCGCAGCATCGACAGATTCGGTCGCTACGGCGGCGAGGAATTTCTGTTGATCCTCCCGGAAACCGAGGAAGGCGCTGCCGAGCGCACACTTAATCGTTTGCGCACGATCGTCGCCGATCTCGACTGGAGCGCAATTTCCAGCGGCATGAGCGTCACCATCTCGGCCGGCGTTACAAAACTGCTGCCCGACGACGCGCCGGACACCATCCTGGCTCGTGCCGACGGTGCCCTCTACCGGGCCAAGGATCTCGGCCGCAACAAGGTGGTTCAGGTCTGATTTGAGTTTCGCCTCCAGCCAAGAAAACGGGCTGGCGTTTTGTTGAATGTTTCAGGACAGAAGTCATGAGTTCGACCGCACTTGCCTCTCCGCCAAATCTTCTGGGCGAACTGCAGAACGCTCTCCAGCACGGCAACGTCGCGCGTCGGGTGGAGACGCTGCGACGAGTCACGGATCTCTTTCTCAATGGCGTAGTTGATTATTCCGAAGAACAGATCACCGTCTTCGACGATGTCTTCAATTGTCTAATCCAAGAAATCGAGACGTCCGCCAAGGCGTTGCTCGCAACGCGCCTCGCGCCGATTTCGAAAGCTCCACCGCAACTCATTCACACCCTCGCCTTCGATGACGTGATTGAAGTTGCAGCTCCGATTTTGTCGCAATCCGACCGTCTTGACGATGCCGCTTTGATCGAGAATGCCCTCAACAAAAGTCAAGGGCATCTGCTCGCAATATCAAAGCGACGAATTCTCAGCGGCGCGGTCACAGATATTCTGGTCGAGCGCGGCAACGAAGAAGTCGTCGAAAGCGCGGTCAACAATCCCGGCGCGGAGTTTTCGGAGAACGGTTTCACCAAGCTGGTATCGCGTTCAGCCGGTGACGACAATCTTGCGACATGCCTCGGTATGCGGCGATCTATTCCGCGTCACCATTATCTAAAATTGATCGCGAAGGCTTCCGATTCGGTTCGCGCGCGCCTTGCTGCAGCAAACCCCCAATCGGAAGAGGACATCTCAACCGCAGTCAAGGAAGTGGCGATGAACGCCAGCAACGCGCGCGGTGCGCTCAACCCAGAAACGGAAGCCGCACATCATCTGGTCAAACTTCTTCATGCCGACGGGCGGCTGGACGAAGACCAGATCGCGACATTCGCGGAAGCCGGAAAATTCGACGAAACCAACGCCGCCATCGCTATGCTTGCGAACATCCCCGTGACCACGGTCGAGACCATGATGATCGAATCGCGCTCGGAGGGAATGATGATCCTGGCGAAGGTCACCGGGCTCTCATGGCCAACGCTGAAGACCATTCTGTCGATGCGCGATCACTTGGCTGGATCCGATATCAAGAACATCGGCGAATATCGGGAGAGCTACGAGATGCTGCGCACGACCACCGCGCAGCAGGTCTTGCGCTTTCACCGCATGCGGCAAAGCACCGAACAGACCGAACCTGCGGCCTGAATAACAACTGAAGTTCCTGAATTTCAGTAGCGCAGGACTCGGGATCCGGCCAGCGCACCGATTACCACGACCAGCGAAGTGGCCAACGTGTACCAGGTCGCGACGAACAGCGGTGAATCGTCCGTGCAATGTGCCGCATAAAGCGTCGCCGCCAATCCTGCCGATAGCAATCCCGCGAATGCGCCGGCCAACGCAGGCCGTGCGGGTGCGCCGTGGCGCAACGCGACAAGGGCTGCAGCGAGAAACGGCATCGACAAGATCGGGATGGCGGTCAGGCAAATTCTTGAATTGGTGCCAACCAGTCGCGTCATCCAAGTCAAACGCTGCGGCAACATCATTTCGACGGCGATTCCACCGGCAAGAAGCAAAACCGGAACTGCCAGAATGAGAACAACGCCGCGCAGCGTCGCTTCCGGCCGCGACAGATGCAGACTCAATGCGACCGCAGACAGCGCAAGCGAAATCGTGACCACAAATTTGAGATCGAAAAACGGGTTATAGACCGCCGTCGCGATATCGGGACGGACGCCCATCTCGATAAAAAAAGCCAATACGGAGATCGGAACAGCCGCAAGCAGCGCAACGGTCAGCAAATTGCCGACGCGCCAGCGGGCCTTCCCGTCGCTCGCCAATACCCGAATAAGATCGTCTGTTTTCATCCTCAGTCACCCCGCAACTTATTTGCGAGATTAGTCAAGCCGCGATGCAGCGCGACGCGAACCGCGCCCTCGGTCATTGAGAGCTTTACAGCAGTATCCTTGATGGAATTGCTGTCGACTGAAATCGATTGCAGCACGTCGCGCTGGCGCTTGGGCAGGCCGTTGAGATGCGCCGTGACTTCCGTTGCCGGCAACGTCTCATCTGCTGGGACGCCAGGCAACGTCTCGGAAAAATCATCGATATTCACGAAGATGCGGCGTCCACGCCGGCGCAGCGCGTCGATCAGCTTGTTGCGGGCAATCGCAAACAGCCAAGGCGCGAACGGTGCGTTCGGGTCCCAGGTATGCCGCTTCAAATGCACCGCGAATAAAATATCCTGCACGATGTCCTCGGATTGATCGACTGGCTGACCGGCCCGCGCCAGACCGCGCCGTGCGCCCGCCCTCAGGACCGGCGTAACACCCCTGAGAAGGCGGTGATATGCGCCGTTATCCCC
>JAPLPA010000452.1:0-1209 GCA_026400415.1 Afipia sp.
ATTTCCAAAAGATCTCGGCGGCTTCCGCGAGCTTATCAAAGGCCTCAAGGCCAACGGTACGCCGGCCGGCATGGCGCTCGGTCATGCAACCGGCGATGCCAATGGGTGGCTGGCCTGGTCGCTATGGGCGCACAACGCCTACACGGTCGACAAAGACAACAAGGTGACGATCAATTCGCCGGAGACCGCGAATGCGCTTGAATATGTGAAATCGCTTTACGAGAATTTCATTCCCGGCACGGTGTCGTGGAACGACAGCTCCAACAACAAGGCGTTCCTCGCGGGACAACTGCATCTCACCACCAACGGCATTTCAATCTATGTCGCGGCGAAAAAGGAAAATCCGGCGATTGCCGCCGACATGGATCATGCGCATCTGCCGGTCGGCATCAGCGGTCAGATCAAGGAACAGCATCTGGCTTTCCCTATCCTGATTTTCAATTTCACCAAATATCCACAGGCCTGCAAGGCGTTTACCGCGTTCCTGATGGAGCCACCGCAGTTCAATCCGTGGATCGAAGCGGCGCAGGGCTATCTGTCGCACTTCCTGCTCGGCTACGACGCCAATCCGATCTGGACCGTCGATCCGAAGAACACGCCGTATCGCGATGTTGCAAAACTTGCGAACACACCGGCGGGAGTCGGTACGCTCAACGAGAGTGCGGCGGCTGCGATTGCGGATTTCGTCGTGGTGGATATGTTCGCCAACTACTGCACCGGCCGCGAAGACCTCAAGGGTGCGATGGCTGCGGCGGAACGCCAGTTCAAGCGAATCTACCGCGCGTAGCGTCGCAGCGACAAGACAACCAAAAAGGGCTGCCCGTCGGGCAGCCCTTTTTTTTTGGAATCAGAAGCTCGCCGATCAGTTCGTGATGTGGGCTGTCGACACCGCTTTCTGGAACAGCGTATTCATGGCCTGCGAGATGCCGTCAGTCGGGCTGACTTCGAAATAATAACCCGGTGAGGAGCAGGCCTGCATGTTGGCCGCGATCTCGCTGTTGGTCGAAGGTCCGTAGGGGCCGGGGTTGAACGGCGCGATCCACTGGTTGTACCAGGCGTTCGAGGGCAGCGAGAGATAGGTCGTGTAGAGCACCGCGATCTTGACGCCGCGCGCCTTCATCGCCGTGCACAGCGCCGGATTGAGCGGCGACTGACAGCGTGTCCCGTCCGTCGTGGCCTTCAGACAGGCCGGGTTGGCTTCATCTGCGA
>JAPLPA010000452.1:1299-1954 GCA_026400415.1 Afipia sp.
GCGCTGTCGAGGTGCCGGTGCCCGGCGTGGGGATCGCAGCGTTCATCTGCGGCATGATGGACGTGAAATTGGTGTCCATATCGTTGTTCTGGTTCTGCCCGTTCACCGTCATGAGGTCGATGTTTCCGGCCTGAGTTTTTGCCGTGGACAAATTCGATGTGAGCGGGGCGACTGCCGTCAGTCCGGCAGTCGAGGCCGACGCGCCGAACGTGTAGATCGCCATGCGGAACTGGTTGTTGTAGGTCTCGGTGTTTGCAGCAGTGTCCATCAGGCTCTGTGCTGCCGAGCGGACAACATCGATGCGCGTCGTCACGTTCAGTGACTTGGCGAGGTTGTAATAATTATTGCTGGTGCGGGTGTCATGGCACGCGAATGCGCACTGATCCGACGTGTTGTTGACCATCGTGGCGACGTCGGCAGGCGTCGCCGCGACACCCATCGACGGCGAATTGTCGAGCAGCAGATAGAAGTCGATAAAGACCGGCATCGTCGCGGAAGAGACAGACGTGCCTGTCACCGTCATCGCGTTTTTGCCAAGCGCCTTCATGAAGGTGGTGTTGATGGTCGCGGAGAACTGCACCGTGGATGTCACGGTGCTGCTGGCTTTGACGACGGTCGCGGTGGAGCTGTTGAGCGTGTAGCCGGTCTCGCCCGT
>JAPLPA010000335.1 GCA_026400415.1 Afipia sp.
GCCATATGCTACCTTGCCGACCTGCAATCAATTTTCGGTTTGGCATTCCTATTTTTTCGGCTTGCCGGCATCTCCGCCGGAGCTTGTTTTCGGCGCGGCCGGCCCAGTCGATGCGGCGCTCAGCACCTCGAACGCCACCGTGATCTTGCCCGCCTTCTCAAACTCGAGCGAGACAGGGATTTGAGTGCCTTTCTTCAATGCGCTCTTCAACTTCAGCAGCGCGAGCTTGCCGCTACCGGGTACCAACGCGACCTTTTCTCCGGGCGCAATCGCCGATCCCGCGTCGAGTGGTGCGGCTGTCGTCGCGCCGCCTGCCTTGCTGGTTTTTTGGATCTGGATTTTTTCAGCGACTGCTGTCGATCCTCCGACCAAGCGGTCAGCCGCGGAGCCTTTGTTTTCGATTGTTACATAGCCGCTGGTAAGCTCCGATCCTTTCGGCGCAGCGCGGACCCAAGGCTGCGTGATAATGAGATCGCCGAGCTTGAGTTCTTGCGACTGTGCTGGCGCTGAGCAGAACAACGCGGCAAACACCATTGAGACAAAGAGATATCGGCTGAGTTTCACTGTCTTCTCCAAGTTCATTCTATTTTCCATGTCGCTTAAGAGTGAAGACTTTAGCGGCGTTGCTTTGCCACTATCAATTTCTTCGCCGGCTTGCGTTTGTCTGAAGTATCGACGAATAGATTCGGGACTTCCGCACTCCGTTCAAGAAGCCATGCGAGCGCAATCATGACCGCGATGCCGCCGAAGCTCACTGCAAATTGCGCAAGGAGGCCATTTGAATATTGAACAAGAATCCAATGCGAACCGAAGGACAGAAATACACCGAAGCAAAAAAGCGGAAGAGAATGCTGACCGCACAACACGATTGGATGCAGCCATTTGGAAGAAAGGATATCCGACCTGCGCGGGAAAAATCGCGCGACCAATAACGCCACCGCGAGGAAGTGCGTGAACCGGAGCATGTCGAGATTGGTCTTGTCGATTGGATAGATGGCCTTGATAAACCATTTCGGTACCATCGCATCCAGGACCGGGATGCGCCAGGTCATGACGACCACCAAAGCAAAGGCGATCCAGAGGATGGCAATTGCCTGTCCAATACGAGATTCAATTATCGGCCAGATCGTTTTAACTCCGCCGACGCCGCACCATGCACCGAACACAAACATCAATTGCCAGGCAAAGGGATTGAAGTACCAGGTCGCACCGGCCGGATAAGACGGCAAATTCCAGTCAAAATAGCGCGCGCAGATGTAGAGTAAAACCGAACCGAGCAAAGTCGCATTCGGTCGGCGCAGCAGGCACCAGAGAATCAGCGGTGACGCGGCAATCAGCGTCATGTAAAGCGGCAAGACGTCGAGATCGACGGGCTTGTATCGCAGCGTCAGCGCTTGCCCGATAAGCACGTCGGGGTTTTCGAGGAAACTACGAACGTTAAACTCGTCTGCATACATCGGGTTGTCGAATTTCCTGATGGCGCGCGCGATCTGTGCCGTGAAGAGCAAGAACAGCATGATGTGGGCGACGTACATTTGCCAGACGCGCGTCCAAAGCCGCTTGGCGGCGGCCACAAATTGTCCCGCACCTATGATCGGGCCGTAGATGAAGCCGGCCAGATATCCGGAAATGAAAACGAAAAGTTCGGCTGCGTCGCTGAACCCGTAATTGCGCAGGGTGAGCCAGGCAACGAAGTTGTCGGGCACGTGGTCTAGGAAAATCATCCATAGACCGATGCCGCGAAACAGATCCAGCCGTAAATCGCGCTCGACGTGCGGCAAGAGAGGTAGTTTGTTTTCGTTAGCCACGACGCCCCCAAATATAATCCGTACAGATTCAGTAGTGTGATTTTTGTAACCTTAAGAACATCTCAGACTAGCGCGACCCAAATGCCGACGCTTGATGTTAAATTGATGCCGAAGGGCCAAGATCTCAGCTAGTAACGAAGCTCGCGACCGGAACGCCTGCAGCACAGACCAAATATTGCTCCTAGCTTCGCTCATTGTACAGCGGGATACGTGATTCTACCGCAGATATCAGCTCGATTGGGTTTACCAGAGGTGCAAATGTCACAGATTGCTGCTCATGGAATAAAAATGATAGCGTTAGCTTCGTTGCAACATGCGCGATGCCATTTCCGATAAGAAATACCGTGTGGCTTCCGACTCCATAGCCTCGCGCTATTGCGTGGCGCCATGGCGCCCACCTATTCAGCTCAGACTGCCAGTCGATCACTGATTTAGTGTTGATGAGCCTAACAAGTATGGCAGGTTACTAGTGAACGACACGGGCAGCTAACAAGGCAGACCGAACCCTATGCGCATTGGAATTCGTCTTGCCGTATCGATTCTCGTTCTTGCGTTTATCATGATAAGCGCAATCGGTGTTCACGTCTTGTGGTGGCGTACCGCCGAAACGACAAGCCAGACGCTTGCCTGGACAATTAACGAGCAGATAGTGTCTTCGGTCAGTGACGAACTGCAATCGATCACCACTGAGGCCAGATCCGCATTCACGGCCACGCGCTCTCTTTTAATTCGTCACGTGATCGACATTCGCGAGCCCAATAAACGCGAGTTCGTCTTCCTATCGCAATTGCAGTCGCAGCCGACGATTTCGTGGGTCGTATTCGGTTGGCCCGACGGTGCGTTCTTCGGCGCTCGCAAGCTCGGTGACTCGGACATCGAGATGATTACGATTGCCGCCGACCAAGCCCGACAGCAGATCGACCGATACCAGTCGGTCGAGGGTGATTTTCAGTTCAAGAATTCAAAAATCGAGAACACCACCTACGCGGTAAAACATCAGGAATGGTTTCGCGACGCCGCTGAATCTGAAGGACCGCAGTTCAGTGTCGCGACGCGACCGGGGGGAGATCGGCTCGCTGTTGTATTTGCAGGTCCGATTGAGGTTGATCAGAAACGTCAGGGTGTTCTTGGCATCATCATCGAACTCACTCGCGTTTCCAAGTATCTCTCGCAACTGACAACTGGAAAAACTGCGGGTGCATTTATACTCGACCGCGATGGCGGCGTCGTCGCTACCCCCGATGCTGAGGCCGACGAGGTCACCGCGCTCAAGACGACCCACCCGCTCCTCCCGATGGCTGTTTCAGCGCTGAAGGATGCAGCTGGAATCTATAATCCAGACGATGCGCAACAGCATCGGTCGCGCGTCATCCAAAATGACGAAGCTTATGAAGTCGTTTTGAACCCTCTCTCATTGCCTGGCTGGTCGCTGGCGACAGTTGTTCCGGAATCGGAATTTCTCGGACCTGTTAAGAAAACTATTCGTCAGCTCGTTCTGAGCCTTGCCGTCTTGATCACAGTTGCCGGTATTGTATCCGCGTGGCTCGCCCAGCGCCTGATCGCTGCTCCCCTTGTCAAAGTCGTCGGCGAAATCAAACACGTCGAGCGGTTCGAACTCGATGAAGTCAAACGCCATCCGTCGCGGCTTACCGAGCTGGAAAACTTGTCGAGCGCGATTGCGGATATGGCAGCCGGACTTTCTGCATTCAGAAAATACATCCCGGCAGACCTTGTGAGGACGCTCGTCAAAGAAGGTATCGAGCCGAAACCCGGCGGCGCTATTCGTCCGGTGAGCGTGTTGTTCGCCGACATCGCAGGATTCACGGGACTGTCGGAACGGCTCGGCGACAAAATCATTCCGCTGCTTTCTCGCTATCTGGAAGTGGTATCGACAGAGGTCAACTCGCATCACGGAACGATCGACAAGTTCATCGGCGACGCGGTGATGGCATTCTGGGGCGCACCTGCCTCAAATCCAGATCATGCCGTTGAGGCCTGCCGCGCAGCCTTGGCATCACAGCGGGCGCTCCGCGAGCATGGCGTTATGGACGACAAGGGTGAGCCGTTGCGAATCCGGATCGGAATCAATTCTGGCGATATGCTGGTCGGCAATATCGGCTCCGAAGTACGTCTGAATTACACAGTGATCGGCGACGCTGTAAATATTGCGAGTCGGCTCGAAAGCGCGAACAAGCAATACGGGACCGAGATCATGATCGGACAGGAAACGCGCCGGCTGGGTGGCGACAGCATTTACGCGCGTGAATTGGACTCGCTCGCCGTCTACGGTCGCGTCGGAGGTATGTCGATCTTTGAATTGCTAGGGATTGCGGGGGAGGATGTCGACCCATCCGAATGGGTCAGTCCATACGAGCTAGGACTTGCGGCTTATCGAGCACGGGATTTTAGTGCCGCCATCAAACATTTTGAATGCGTTTTACAGGCAAGGCCGATCGACAAACCTTCGAAAATAATGATCGAACGGTGTCTTCAGTTTCTCAGATCGCCTCCAGCTGATAACTGGAGCGGTATCACGGCTGCAGAAAGCAAATAGGAAACTCGCTGACGAAGCAACGCTGATCGTACTAACAATTCCATAACCGCTCATTCGGCGAATCCAATTGGCTCTCAAAGAGATGGAATGACCGCAACACCCTGACTTCACCATCCAGTGGAGATCGAACCAGTCTCCAAAATGCGTCTCCGGAAAACGGGAATTTTCTTGAAATTGGCTGGAGATTCTCGAGAGTTTTCGCCCTAGAAATTTCGTACCAGAGCAACTGGAGACCGGACCCGTCTTCAAAACCCCGCCATTGGCGGGCCTTTCAAGATAGAAACGGTAATATTCTCCAAAGCCCACACTGGCTGGCTGGCGAGGCAGTGCTGATCGCACCGGTCTCCATCGGATTTCCCTGCTAACAGGGAATTTTACAGGGAAATTCGACGTTTTCAGTTCTCGGAAGTGGTCTCCGGGAACGAAAGCCTCTGTGTTGCAGTGGTTTTCGACGAATTCCGCTGAAAACCTAACAGGGAAATCTGCACACCGAACAGGGAATATTTTTCTGAAAACAGGGAGCGGGTCCCTTGGCGACTAAAAGCCGACGTGGTCGCCGCCTTTCAGTGCAAGCATGGATCGCGCTTCGGCCGGCGTCGCAATACTCAAACCCAATTCTTCGGCCATGCGGCGAATCTTAGTCACTTGCTGAGCGTTCGAAACTGCTAACTCGCCGCGACCAATATAAAGGCTGTCCTCGAGACCCACCCGTACATTGCCACCCATCAACAGAGCTTGGTTCGCGAAGGGCATCTGGAAGCGTCCGGCTGCCAACACCGACCACGGGTAAGAGTCGCCAAACAGACGGTCCGCAGTCCGTTTCATGAACATCAAATTGTCGAGGTCCGCACCGATACCCCCGAGAATGCCGAAAATCATTTGGACGAAGAACGGCGGTTTAATCAAGCCGCGGTCGACAAAATGCGCAAGGCTGTAGAGATGCCCGACGTCGTAGCATTCATGCTCAAAGCGGGTGCCGTGATCGTCACCCAGTATTTTCAGAATTCGCTCAATATCGCGGAATGTGTTCCGAAAGATAAAATCGTCCGTATTGCGCAGATAAGGCTCTTCCCAATCAAACTTCCAAGACTTGTAACGATCGGCTAAGGGGAAGATCCCGAAATTCATCGACCCCATATTCAGCGAGCACATTTCCGGTTTTGCAACCAGTGGCGCGGCGAGCCGCTGCTCTACTGTCATATTGAGGCTTCCGCCCGTTGTGATGTTGATGACGGCGTCGGTGGCCTGCTTGATGCGCGGCAAGAACTGCATAAAGTGATCGGGTGACGGCGATGGGCTGCCGTTCTGCGGATCGCGGGCGTGAAGATGGAGAATCGATGCGCCCGCTTCTGCCGCTGCAATCGCCTGCGTCGCGATATCGTCGGGCGTGTACGGCAGTGCATCGGACATGGTCGGCGTGTGAATTCCGCCCGTGACCGCACAGGTGATAATGATCTTCTCGGTTTTCTTGCTCATCGGCTGTCCTCAATTCCGTCCGAGATAGGTGCGTGCGACTTTCGGGTCCGCAGCCAGTTCAGACGCCCGCCCTTCAAGCGCGATGCGGCCCTGCTCAATAACGTAGCCGTGCCGCGCCACAGCCAGCGCCGCGCGCGCGTTCTGTTCGACGAGAACGATCGAAACATCGTCGCTGCTGAGGTTTGAAATGATCTCGAAGATGTGCTTCGTCACTATTGGAGCGAGACCGAGGCTCGGCTCGTCCAGCAGCAGCAATCGCGGCTTGGACATCAACGCGCGGCCGAGCGCAAGCATCTGACGCTCCCCGCCTGAAAGCGTCTCCGCAGTCTGCTTTCGACGTTCCTTTAGGCGAGGGAACAGCGCGTAGACGTTATCGAGGCTATCGCGAAGGGCGCGCGCACCGCTCCAGCGCCGGTGATAGGCACCGAGTTGGAGATTGTCTTCGACCGACATTTCCGGAAATAACTCACGTTTCTCCGGAACGAGAACGAGGCCCAGCTCCAGCCGCGCTTCTGTCGCAGTATCCGAAATATCTGCGCCGTCGAATATCACCCGGCCGGTCGAAACCGGATGCAGTCCCGCAAGCGATGCCAACAACGTCGTCTTGCCTGCACCGTTCGGTCCGATAATCGTCGTGATGCCTCCCCGCTCCGCAACGAGGCTGACGCCGAAAACGGCCTCCACCTTGCCGTAGGCGATATGGACATCCTCGACACGCAACAGGCTCATCAGGCCACCCCGAGATAGGCTTCTAGCACGCGCTGGTTTCCCTGGATCTCCGCCGGCGTCCCTTCCGCGATCTTGCAGCCGTATTCCATGACGACAATGTGCTCAGCCAGATTCATAAGGAACGCCATGTCGTGTTCAACGAGCAGAATCGTCATTCCGCTCTCTTGCAGGCGGCGTATCAGTCTGGCCAGTTGCTCTTTCTCCTGATGCCGCAATCCGGCAGCCGGTTCATCGAGGAGTAGAATGCGCGGACCGAGCGCCAGCGCACGGGCGATTTCCACGATGCGTTGCTGACCCAAGGATAACTGGCCGGATAGCCGGCCCGCGAGTTCGCCGAGTCCCGTCAGCTTGAGTGCATTCGCACTTCGCGCAAGAAGTTGCGCCTCATCCGCGCGGTCGAGGCGCAGCGCGCTGCGAATGAAACCGCTACGTCCGAAACGATGCGCGCCAATCGCGACATTCTCAACGACCGTGCGATCGTCGAGCAGCTTGACGTGCTGGAACGTGCGCGCGATCCCGAGTTGCGCGATCTCTTTCGACGACAGCCTGTCTAGGCGCCGGTCTTCCAGACGAACCTCACCGCCGGTCGGATTGAGCACGCCCGTGATCAGATTGAACATCGTGCTCTTGCCGGCACCGTTGGGGCCGATGAGCGCAACAATCTGCCCGCCCTTCACGCCGAAGTTCACATCGTTGACCGCGACGAGACCGCCGAACTCCTTTCGTATGCTGTTGACTTGCAGAAGAGGTTTTAACTGACCGTCTTCGCGCGCAACGCCCGCGCATGGAGCGGGAAGAACGGCGTCGTCTTCGAGAAGAACCGGCGGCGACTTACCTGTTCCGTATCGCGGAACCAGCCGCGCCATCATTGGCCACACCCCGCCGGGAAGATACCGCAGAAACAGGACCGTGATGACACAAAACACGATCGTCTCGAATTGACCGCTCTGCCCAAGCAAGCGCGGCAGCAGATCGCCCAGCCAGTGGTGCAAAAGCGTGACGATAGCCGCACCTGCGATCGCGCCGCCGACCGACGACAATCCGCCGATCACGATCATGAAAAGATACTCAATACTCATGTGCAGGCTGAACGGCGTCGGATTAATGAAGCGCTGAAAATGTGCATACAGCCACCCGGAGAACCCCGCGAGCACAGCGGCATATATAAAGACAACCATCTTGTAACGGAACGTATCGACGGCCATTGCCTCGGCCATGATTGAGCGGCCGTTGATGGCGCGCAATGCGCGGCCTGTGCGTGAATCGAGAATGTTTCGGCACGACCATGCCGTTGCAGCGACGCTGATCAGAACCAACGGAAGAAACTCGCGCGCTGAACTGATCTGGTGCGCGCCGATCGACAGCGGAGGAATGCCTGTGAGGCCCGTGTGACCACCGATGCTCTGCAGATTTCCGGCGACAAGATAAAGGCTAACGCTCCACGCGATCGTGCCGAGCGGGAGAAAATGACCGGACAATTGAAGCGTGAGAAAACCGATCAGTAGGCCCGACAGGCCGGTCAAAACAATGGCCAGCACAAGCCCGATCCACGGCGATACGCCCAACTCGGTCGTTGCGACGGCGCTTGCATAGGCGCCCAGACCGACGAAGGCCGCCTGTCCGAAAGATGTCAGCCCGCAGATGCCGGTCAGCAGGACGAGACCGAAACAGACGATGGCGCTGAGGCCGATATAGACCAGCATCGTCAAATAGAATTCCGGTGCGGCAAACGTTAGCGCCGCTGCGAAACCGACTGACAGAATGAGATAAAGGAGAGGCTTCATCCCTCCTCCCGGTGCGTGCTACGGATCGAGCGCCAAAGAAGAACGGGAAGGATGAGCGCGAAAACGATCGCGTCCTTGAACGCGCTGGCATAGAAAGACGCGGCCGATTCCGAAAGGCCGACAAACAGCGCGCCGAGTGCTGCCAGCGGATAGCTGTGCAGTCCGCCGATGATTGCCGCCACGAATCCCTTGAGTGCAATCAGGAAACCACCATCGTAGTAGATCGTCGTGATCGGTCCGATCAGCAGGCCCGCA
Organism: Afipia sp.; assembly: GCA_026400415.1. GTDB lineage: Bacteria > Pseudomonadota > Alphaproteobacteria > Rhizobiales > Xanthobacteraceae > Afipia. The sequence goes on from JAPLPA010000335.1 coordinate 8,607, forward strand.
AGCACGCCGATAAAGGCGGCAATGCCGAACGCAAGGCTTCCGGCACGGTCAGGCCTGATACCGACAATGCGCGCACCCGTGGCGTTCGATGCCGTCGCCCGCAAGGCTTTGCCGAACACTGTTGTTCCGAATCCGATGACGAGCAAAATCATCAGGACGGCAGCCACAAGAATGACAGACACGGCTGCTCCCGAGAAAAAGAGGCCGCCGATCTTGAGGCTGAAGTTGAAAATCGCAGGTGTGCGAAATCCCTCGGCCCCGAAAAACAGAAGCCCCATGCTTTCAAATGCAAGATGAACCGCAACCGATACGATCAAAAGCACGAGTATCGAAGAAGAGGCCAACGGTGCATAGACGATGCGATAAAGCAGCGGCCCCAATGGCACAACAATGACCATCGTCGTCAAAATTTTTATGGCAAGATTGCTCCGTGACGCATCGATGATAAAAATTAGAAAAGCTGCTGCAACCACCGGGAGCGACACGCGCAGCATGCCGATCAAGAAAGATGCATTGAAAGCGGATTTTCCGGTCGCTGCAGCAAGCAGACTGTTGAAGAGAATCCAGACGGTGGCTCCGATCAATAGCCAGAACGTCCCGGGGATCAATCCGGTCTGAAGCATCGCAAGCGACAGCGCGCCGAACGTCACGAACTCGCCTTGCGGCACGAAGATAACCCGCGTGACGCTGAAGACGAGAACAATCGCCAAGCCGAGCAATCCGTAGATCGCACCGTTGACGATGCCATCCTGAGCAAGAATAAGCGCGACCCCGATATCCATGATTCAAGATGACCCTGTGCAAACCATCTCTCGCGCCGCAACCGGCGCGAGAGATTACGTTTCCGGCGTTTTCACTTCGCCGGCGTGACGACGGACACGATCAAGGAACGAGCTTCCATGTCCCGCCCTTCACAGTGACGATCATGCGCGCACGCTCGTCGAGCCCGATGTGATCCGCACTGGTCAGGTTGAAAACGCCATGAGAGCCGATAACGTCCTTGCTCTTTTCAATCCCGTCGCGGAGCGCTTTGCGGAATTCCGGCGTTCCCGGCTTGCCAGCTTTCAAGGCAGCCGGAACAGCATTCGCAAACGTCAGATAGCTGTCGTAAGCGTGACCGCCGAATGTCGCGCGCGAACCGGGTCCATACTGCTTCTCGTAGTTTGTGACATAGTCGAGCGCCACCTTCTTGATCGGATTGCTGTCCGGCAATTGCTCCGGGATCAGCATCGCGCCCGTCGGAAAAAATGTCCCTTCAAGCGCCGCGCCGCCGACCCGAAGGAAATCGGCGTTCAGCACGGCGTGGCTCTGATACTGAACCCCGGTATAGCCGCGATCCTTGAGAGCGATGGCGGGCAGCGCTGCCGGCGTGCCGACCGCGGCGATGAAGACCGCATCGGGCTTGCTGCCAACGATCTTCAAGATTTGCCCCGTTACGCTTGTATCGGTGCGATTAAAACGCTCGGACGCCGCGACCTCGATTCCCGCCTTCTTGGCGGCGGGCTCGAACTCAGCCCAGAAGCTCTCGCCGAACGCATCGTTCGCGCCGATGAAGCCGGCTGTTTTGACGTTCGACTTCTTCATGTGCTCGACAATGGCACCGACCATCAGCGCATCGGCCTGAGATGCCTTGAAAACCCAATAGCGCTTGTCGTCCATCGGGCTGACGATTCGGATCGACGAGGCCATCGCGATGAATGGCGTCTTCGTCTCGGACGCAACATCGACAAGAGCCAGCGCGATGGGCGACGTATTCGCGCCAAGAATGATATCGACATTGTCTTCACTGGTGAGCTTGCGCGCGTTCTTAACGGCGTTTGTCGGATCGGATCCATCGTCTAGAATAATCCACTCGATCTTCTGACCGGCAATCTCCTTCGGTAGCAGGCCGAGCGTGTTGCGATAGGGAATCCCGAGTGAAGCGGCGGGACCTGTTGCGGAAACGGTTGCGCCAATTTTGATATCGGCATGTGATGCTGCAATACCAGCCAACGAAAGTACGGCGCAGACTCCTAAGCCCTGAAGCATTTTAATCGATTTCATTTTTCGTCTCCCTTGGTGTTTTGATTTGCGTTCTTCTTGTTTCGACGCTGGTGAAAATCGCCGTGTTGCGTTTCAGTCGTATGTGCCGACCGGATTGCGGCGGCTGAGCAAGACTTTTCGTTCCTGCAGATCCTTGATACGGTTCGCCGATATCTTGCGCTCAGCGAGAATCTCTTCGTTGTGCTCGCCCTGGAACGCCGGGACGCCCGCAGCCGGCAACACCGAGCGGCTGAAGATCCAGGGGTTCCCCGGCATACGTACGGTGCCGCCTGCCCTGTCATCAACTTCGACAACAGCGCCCCACTCTTTCACCCACTCCGACTCGGCAAATTCACTGATGGTACGGAGCACTCCGACCGCAAGACCGGCCTCGCTGACCTGGGCCTGCAATTGTTCGAGATTGGAAAATGTCGATAGCCAAGCCTTTACTTCCGCGAGCAGTGCTGGAAGATTCCGGCGGCGAAGATTTGCTGTCGCAAAGCGCGGGTCGGACCTGAGATCGTTACGCCGCATCATCGCGCAATAGCGCGCGAAAATCGGCGAGTAGATCGGGCTCGCGGCGATCGTCAGGCGGCGGCCATCGGACATCTCGAAAATATGAGATTCGTTCGCCGACAGCGCGATCGGCTCACCGTCGGTATCGATCCCCGAGAGCAATGCTCCGGCGCGCTCATTGATCGACATCATCGTTGCAGCCATCGAGACATCAACATGCTGGCCTTCGCCCGTGCTATGACTATCGTGAAGCGCCGCGAGAATGGCTACGACGCCTTGCAAACCGGTATAGACGTCCGCGTGACTGCAAGCGTCGTTTCGCGGCTCAGATAATGCTTCGCCGAAATGATCGCCGACCATCGCTGTGAAGCCGGTCTCGGCCTGCACTGTCGGCGCAAATGCTGGGCGGTTCTTCCACGAAGTCGACTGACCATATCCGCTGAGTGAGACGTAGACGACCTTGGGATTGAACGCTCGAACATCCTCATAAGACAATCCGAAGCGTGCCAATGTGCCGGGGCGGAAGTTCTCGACGATAACGTCCGCGTCCTTGCACATATCAGTAACGATCTCGCGCGCCTCCGCCCAGTTCAGATCAATGCTGAGATTGCGCTTGCCGGCATTCTGCTGGACGAAATACAGGCCCATGTCGCCGACATGCGGCAGGCTGATGCGCGCGAGATCGCCTGATGGCGGCTCGATCTTTGTCACATCGGCGCCGAGGTCTCTCAATGCTTTAGTGCAATGCGGACCCGCTAGCACGCGGGTAAAGTCGATCACTCTCAATCCATCCAAGGGACCCGCCATCTTCAATCCCCCTTGAACGTGGCAGACGCGGGTCCGGTGGCAAAGAATGCGTCAAACCCGCGCTGACGATCCGCCGCTTTCCAGATCATGTTGTTGATCTCGACTTGTTTTGCATCGGTCGCCTGGATGCCCCCGCGTGCAGCGAGGTTTGCCTGCATCTTCACGCCCTTAATGACAGCCGTCGGCCCCGCAGCAAGTTGGCGTGCCCACGTCATCGACGCAGTCACAAGATCTGCTTCAGGCACCACGAGATTGATGATGCCCCAACGCTCAAAAGCTTCTGGCGTGTGGCGGCGCCCAAGCATGCAAATTTCTTTTGCGCGCGCAGAGCCTGCACGTTGCGCGATGCGTTGCGTACCGCCGAGCAGCGGCAGCAAACCGACCGTGACTTCGACCTGCCCTAGGAAAGCAGTGTCGGCGGCGATGATCATGTCGCAGGTCAGCGCAAGTTCGAGACCTCCGCCAAGAACCCCGCCGTTCAGGGCTGCAACCGTGGGGACGGGAACATCTTCAAGTGCTCTCCAGACCTCCTCAAGCCGCTTCTGATTTGATTGAATTAGCGTCGTAGTACCGAACGACTTCAATTCCGCGCCCGCGCAGAAATGCCGCATCGAGCTGCGCAAGAGGATCGCGCGGCAATTCGCCGCCATGACCTGACGATATGCCTCTACGAGATCGTCAATCATCGGATCGTCGATCAGGTTGTGTGGCGGTTTAGCCAAAGTCACGATGCCAACTGCACCGTCGATCTCATGAGTGACTGTCGTCATTGACGCGCTCTTCCCTGCGTTAGCCGAACCTGGGCGAGACGAGGAGCGGCGAGATAGGCGCAAGCGCGCGTGTTCGATAACTCGCATGCGTCCCTCCCCGTTGAACCGCCGGTTTTCCGGCTGCCTCGTTCATTGTTGCGGGAAGTGTCTTCGAACGGCGGGTCGCGGCAACGTCAGATCGTGCCAATATTCGTGTCTGAAACTGCCAAAACAGCCAAAAACCCCTAGAAACGGCGGTAGCTAGAGGGGGCCAAATGTGCCACTTTTTTAGAAAGGAAGAATTTAGCGTGCGGTGAGGACGCGATGACGACGATCAAAATCGTTAATCCATTGTCGGCAGATCTCGATGCCCCCACCCAGACCTTGCTGGGCTTGGGAGCGCTGGCAGCCGAGCTTGCTGCGCAAGGCGTCTCGGTCAAAGACCTGTTTGCCCGCACCGGCGTCCAGCCAGCGGATCTCGAAGACCCGCAGGCGCGAATTTCACATCGTCAGCGTCTTACGATCTACCGAAATGCCCGCGCCTTGGCGAAGCACTCCGACGTCGCGTTGCGCGCGGGCGCACGTCAGCGCATCAGCGACTATGGAATCTACGGATATGCCATGGTCAGCAGTTCGACATTCGGAGAAGCACTCAAATTCTCCGTCGAACATGCCGCAATGGCAGGACCGGTCGTCATGCAGATCAGCCTCCGTGTCGAAGACAACACCGCAATTCTTCGCAGCCACGGCGTCGAGGCGCTCGGCGATCTTTTGCCGTTCGTTGCCGAGTTTTGGCGAAGTTCAATGACGTCGCTTTTCAGCAAGGTGCTGGAAGCACCGTTTCCGACCAAGCGCATGGTTTTCCCGTTCGCGCCGCCTGTTCATTGGCGCAACTATGGACGGATGTTCAACTGCCAAATCGATTTCGGAAAAGACACGATGGAGTGGCATTTCGATGCGGGCGTGCTCGACTTGCCTTGTCCAAATGCGAATCCAATTACAGTGCAGGTGTGCCAGCAGTTTTGCGATGTCGTCATGGCAGAGCGCCCAGGTGAGGATGACCTTGTTCGGAAAATTCGCACTGCCTGCTTAAACAGCTCGAAGCGATTTCCGACGGCAGACGAAATGGCTGAACGGCTTGGGTTATCTTTACGTACGCTGTACCGTCGGCTGGCAGAGGACGGGCTTTCGTATAAGGAAATTCTCGACAATATGCGCCGCACTGTCGCGATCGAATTTCTTGAGAACACTCATCTGCAGATCGATCAGGTGGCGGAGCGCGTGGGATTTTCGGACGGAGCAAGTTTCCGCAAGGCATTCAGAAAATGGACCGGGTCCTCACCAACTGATTACCGTCGATCTTCTACCGAGCGTGTGCCAGTTGTTTAGGGAACGGTGCTTTGCGTGTGACACAAATTCCATAACCGCTCATTCCGCGAATCCGTTACGCAAGCGAACTAAGTGTTCAACAAACTAAAGCTGCCTAGCCGTTGAATCAACGCGGATAAGGCGATACACACAATAGCGACATTTTTATCATAGAAATCGAGGCCGCCCATTAGCGTCTGCCTGCGAAACGTAAGTGCCACTACTCCGTTACAGCTGTGGAAAAGAAGGTGTTTTGGGAAGCGCGGGCCGGGTTGCAACGAACGCAGCATCCGCACGAGCGGCATGGAACCAATCGCTGAATGCGGCATGCTTGTACTGCCACAGCAGGTCTGGCATCCAAAAAACTACAAAATCCAAAGCGCAGACAGCTGTAATAGAGCCAATGCTAGTGGCGCGCTCACCAAATAATCCAGAGGCGTAATCCTTGGCCAATGCATCGACACCGCGTTGAACTTTTAAACGCTGCCGTTCGGCCCAAACCGTGCTCCGCTTTTCCGTGGGGCGCCAAGTTTCCTGTACAGTCAAGGCTGTTGACTCGCTTACGCCATCGGCGAGAGCTTCGAGGCGTTGATCAAGGATTGATAACTTTGGATCTTCTGGCCGCAGAACACGCGCCGCGCGCCGCTCGATATCCGCAATGATCACCCGCGAGTCATAGAGCGCGCCGAACTCCGGCGTCAGCAAGACCGGCACTTTTGATAGAGGATTGCTTTCATGGATCCGGCTCTGTGCCGACCACTGACTTTCGAGCCTAAACATTAGCGGAACGGACAATTGTGCCGCAGCAATACGCACTTTGCGAACAAATGGGCTCGTTCCAGAACCGATTAATACTAGATCGAGTTGGCTCACAGCTTATCTCCAAGCAGCATGCCGGCTGCGGAGCCCCTTCGCTGCCAACTCGTCCGCCAGCGCCTTCGATTTCTCGGCTGCACGGCGCGCGAGATCTTATAGCCGCCTTCCGCGAATCGCCGTGCAACGGCAGCGCCGATCGCATCTCCCGCCCCGACCAGTAGCACTGCGCCTTTTTGCTTGGACATTTCAAACTCCTCGAATTCCGGTCTGCTCAATCGAGCGGCGCGGCCTTGACTGTATTGTCTGCAATCATCTTCTCGATTTCGCATAAGGTCCGGTCTCGCCGACGCCGCTGATCGACACGTAGATCAGCCGCGGGTGACGCGCACGCAGTTCCTCCGCCTCGAC
>JAPLPA010000459.1:0-1296 GCA_026400415.1 Afipia sp.
AATCCTGCGCGTTGATGATTGTGGTTGCTTCAGCGGCGAGGCGCGCGAGATATTGCGCAACCGTGATGCCGCCCAAATCCGTGTCGGCGGGCAGAAACGTCTTCAGCGTGACGGGGGTTGCGATTTTACCTGCGCGAATGAGGCTTGCGGCGGTGTCGAACACCATCTGGTGGATCGGTTCGAAGAAATGTTTGGCTTCAAGAAAGTTCGAGACCCGATCGAATGCATCGTTGTTGACGAGGATCGCGCCTAGAAGCGCTTGTTCCGCTTCAATGTTATGCGGCGCGCTGCGAAATGCCGGTGCTCCGGCTCCGGGCGCGAGTTTGACGATGTTCGAATCGAGATTGGCCATAAGGTTCAATGTTCTTTTATTCGGACGAAAACAGGGCGAACTGGCACTCGATACGGGCGACCACCTAATACTCTCCGAGTCGCGGATGAAAGTCGTAAACGCGCTGTCCACATTGATCACAACCGAAAAAGAAAGATTCAAGAAACGCTTGATTTGCAGGGACTGATCGGCTTTGGCTGCCGTCAGGACATCGTCGTTGGAAAGTCTCGACTATTCGGTCGCCGGACGTAGCTGCGGAAAATTTTCCAGATCGGGAACGACTTGTGGCGTCCAATATCCCAGGTTCAGGTGCCGCAAACGGAACGGTCCAAAAAGTCCCGAATGCCCTTTATTTCACCTCACGCAGATGGGAAATCGCGGGACTTCCATTCGCGGCGCAATCCGCTAAAGGTGAGTTGAGGCAGGTGCCCGCTTTGCGCGCGACGTGTCTAACCCGTTGCCGGATATCTGGAGAATTTGAATGCTGAGCCGAGCGCTCATTTTGGCGGCGGTGACACTTATGCTTTGCGGGTATGCTGCGGCACCCGCCGCTGCGCAAAACCTCGAAGCCGGGAAGCCACCCTCGGCGATTTTCTCCAGCACCTGTTCGCTTTGTCACAAAAGTTCTCGCGGTCTCCTGAAAACCGTGGCTCCCGGCTCACTGCCGGGTTTCCTGCGCCAGCACTACACCACCAGCACCGACATGGCGGCTTCGATGTCTGCGTTTGTGCTGTCGAATGGAGCTGCCAACGCCGCGTTGCCGGGAGGCAATCTCACCAAGCAGGGCGAAGAATCCCGCACCGCGCCGAAGCCTTCAGCCAATCCCGACGGCAAGCCTGAACAGACGGCGCGCGACGGCACGAAGGACGGCACCAAAGGCCGCAAACCGGTGCGTGAAGCCTCGCGTCCCGACATCGATGGCCTGGAGAATGTTCCGGGCGGGCCAGAGCCTGCAGCCGAAGAGA
>JAPLPA010000459.1:1331-3903 GCA_026400415.1 Afipia sp.
AAGACAACGCCAAGCAGAAAGCCGCCAAGGGCAAGCCACCGAAGAATGAGCCGCCCAAGGTCGAAGCTGCGCGAGAAACACCGAAGGTCGGCTCTGCGCGGCCCGATCCTGTGCCTGCAGTGACGCCCGCACCCCAAGGCATCGAGGCCACTCCGGCGCTTCCGACGGGTCCGAAATCCGTCGCCGAATTGCCGACCGGGCCACTGACAATCGACTTGGGAACGCCCGCGCCGAACGCGGTGACGACGGCACCCGCCGGCCCGCCGCGCGTGCCGATCTCGCAATAGGCGGCTGCGCCTCGCAGGACAACAAAAAGCCCGGCCTCATATCGAGACCGGGCTTTGTTTTTAGCCAAGCAAGCGCAAACAAGCGAAAGGCTTGTGCGGCGACCTTACTTCTCTTCGGCAGGTGCTTCTTCGGCCCGCTGTGCGTTCTGGCTTTCGATCGCTTCCGGATCGAAGAATTCGCCGGCTGCAGCGAGTGCCTCGGCTGCCGCGTCCTGATCTTCCTTGCGGGTCGAGACGTCCTCGCCGCGATTGATGCGCTCGGCTTCGGCTTCAGAGCGTGCAACGGTCGTCGAGACGTGGATTTCGACTTCCGGATGCACCGCGATGGTGATGCTGTGCTTGCCGATGGTCTTGATCGGCGCATCGAGCAGCACTTGTGAGCGATTGAGCGACACGCCGTCGGTCTCAAATGCCGCCATGATGTCGCGCACCGAAACCGAGCCGTAAAGCTGGCCGGTTTCCGACGCCTGACGGATCACGATGACGTTGCGGCCTGCAATCTTCTCGGAAACCTTGATGGCTTCGCCCTTGGCCTGAATGTTCTTGGCTTCGAGTTCGGCTTTCATGCCGTCGTACTTTGCGCGGTTGTCGTCGGTGGCGCGCAGCGCCTTGTTGCGCTTAAGCAGGAAGTTACGTGCGTAACCGTCCTTCACTTTGACGACATCGCCCATCTGTCCGAGCTTGCCGACGCGTTCCAGCAGAATGACTTCCATTTGAGTTCTCCTTGGTGTGTTGGTTGAATTTAATGTTGCGGTGAGGATGTGAATTACGTTGGAGTTGGCGGTCCGCGCCGTATCCAGTAGCTTTGACGAATTCCGAAAATCGCGTCGGCCAGACCGAGGCTGATCATTCCGATCAGCGGCCATCCGATGAAGATTGTTGCGGCATACACCGATCCGAGAACGAAGCTGCGGCCTGAGAACGTTTGCATGAGGGTGTGCAGCGTGGCGAAGCCCGTCATGGCATAGACCATCATCAGCGCCGAAGAGATCACCTGTGCGGCGATGGCAACAATGCCGCCCGCGAAACACAATGCTATGGCTGCGGCCAACGCCGCCATCGCGGTTTTCGGCAACATCGTGGTGCGCAGATCGGGCCACGGCCGGCGCAGCCGTCCGGAGGTCGCGGTGATTTTCGCCGCGAGCCAGAGATTGAGAGTCAGCGTCACGATGGCGATGATGGTTGCGGCACCCGGCGCAATCGACACCAGAATATCGAGCACACGATCGCGGTCACCCTGCGGTGAATCGGTCATGCGAACGCCCATCACGGCCTCAAGCCCGCGCCGCAGTCCGGAACTGATCGACGTATCGTCGGTGCCAAGCGTCAGCAGCGCGGCGAATGTCGTGATCGATGCGAACACGACCGTCCAAACAAGAACGCGTCCGACTGGATACCAGTCGAGTGCAGGCACCATGTTGGCGAGTTGCGGATCGTTCGACATCGGACGCGCCAGTAGCGCGAGATGTCCAAGCCACCATGCGGGCAGGGCGATCGTCAGCATGAACGCCGCCATGTAGGTGAAGCTGAAAAGAGCGGCGAGACCGGCGCTAGCAAAAAGTCCGCCGACCAAGGCTGCGGTCGAACCCCAGCCCAGCGCTGCGACCATCAGCGGCAACGGTGCCAGATAGAACAGCAGCAAAGAGGCAAGCGCGCCCGACACGATGGAGGCGAACATCGTCGCCGAGGCGATGCCGGCTGCAAGTGCAATGAGTATGGTCGTCATCATCAGCTGTCCCGCTCCTTTCGAGCGGTTAGAGGTTTTTGAACCCCAACCATCCACGCCGGCACGACGCCGCGTGTTATGAGAAAACGGATCGGCGGATGAGCCCGCCGATCCGGAATCAATTAGCGGATCACGTAAGGCAGCAGACCGAGAAACCGCGAGCGCTTGATGGCGCGGGCGAGTTCACGCTGCTTCAATGCGGAGACGGCCGTGATGCGGCTCGGCACGATCTTGCCGCGCTCGGACACGTAACGCATCAGCAGCTTGGAATCCTTGTAGTCGATCTTCGGCGCATTCGGACCCGTGAACGGGCAGGTCTTGCGGCAGCGGAAGAACGGACGGCGTGTACTTGGCTCGGCCATGATAATTACTCCTCAACCGATGCTGCAGCGTCGTCATCGCGCGGACGGCGCGGACCACGGTCGCCACGGTCCCCACGGAAGCCACCGCCTTCGCCGCCACGGAAACTACCGCCGCCGAAGCCGCCTTCGCGGTCGCCACGGAAGCCGCCGCCACGCTCGTCACGATCGCGATCGGACTTGCGCATCATTGCCGACGG
>JAPLPA010000588.1 GCA_026400415.1 Afipia sp.
CTAAACGCAAAGCGATGGAAAATCTCGCCTCCGATCCGCGCGTCGTCGTGATCTATTCGAACATGAAGGCCGCACGTGAGGGGCAAATAAAGACGCCGGCGCTGCGGTTCTACGGCACTGCCAAAGTCCACGACTCTGGTCCGATCAAGGACGCCATCTTCGCCAAATTGCTCAAGCGTGAGCAGGAACACGTTGGCGCGGACACTGGCGTCGGCGTGCTTATTAAGATCGAGCGCGCTCAGGATATTCGCGGCAATCCGATCGAATAAAACTTTGGACGATTTCCAGTCTCATTCACGGTCAGTCAGGTCATCAGGGCTATTTAGTTCCGTAGATTTTCTCGGCAAGTGTCATCCTCTCCTGCTGCCCTTCCAACTTCTGGCGACCCATCAGCTTGGCTCCAACACTCCAGCGCCATTTCTCGGGAACGTCCTTCTCCAATCCGCCGATGGCAATAGGATATCCAGCACGAGCGTAAATAAGTTGCACTTCTGGCTCGAGATAGAAATTCATGAAAAGACGCGTGGCATTCGGATGAGGTGCGTTTTTGATCATCGCTAAGGCGAACGGCGTGTAAGCCAAGCCTTCCTGCGGAACGATCGCTTTAACGGGTAGCCCTTCGAGCGTTCCCATTTCTGTAACGATCAAGGGAAGGTACATCGCGAATTCGCCGCGGGGGACCCGGCGTGGGTTCTCCCTTATGGTCCGGCTAAAGATCAGGTTTTGCTTTGCGAGTTTCTCATGGAACTCCGTTCCGAATTTATCCTGCAGTACACCGAACAATGTTGCGCCTGCGCCAGTTGCGCTCATCTGGTCTGCAAGAATCTTTCCTTTCCATTTTGGGTCGAGGATATCTTGCCAACTCTTCGGCTCGTCACCCGGTGGCACCAGTTTCGTGTTAATTAGCAGGCCGTAAGCATTCACGAAGATTGGCATTTCATCGGCCGCTGACGGCTCGATTGTCAACTTCTTTGCGTTCGGAATAGGCGGATGTTGCTGCAGAAGGGCCGCTTCGCGAAGAAGTGCGAGCGTGGTGCTACCATTTAAGTTTACGTCCCCGATCGCGCGGTTGGCGGCAGCTTCAGCCCGGATGCGCTCGTGAATTTCCGTAGGCCGTCCATCGAGTATTTCTACCTTGATCCCATATTTTGCTTCGAAGAGCTTTGCGACCTCGGGCGTTTGCGGCGATCCGATGAAGGCACTGTAGACAACAACGACGCCTTCTTTTTTTGCGTCGCTGACGACTTTGTCCCAGTCAGCAGCTGATTGGGCATGGCTGCGGTCAGACAATCCGAACGCCCCGGCCGTGACGCATAGGGCCAACACCAAGGCAGAAAATGCCCGCATGAATTCCTCCCGTTGAATTCTAAAGAGATTCGTTAAGTGCGTTGTTCTTGCGGACGGCCTCTGGGACTACCGTTTTCCCAAATGGAGCCGTGAGACATTTCGCCAAATGAAGCCATGAATTCATCGAAATCCGCAATCTCGGAGACTTTGGAAATCGCACGGACGCAGTAAGAAACCGAATGCCCCAGGCATGCCGGTTCGATGCCCGCATCGAGATCTCTGATTAGTTTGGTGAAGGTCCGGCGTGCGGCCACGGCCGGCATGTCCGAACCAACAAGATGTTCGGCCCGCCTGTCAGCAATTCCGGGTGAGCCAGGAAGGCTCCGCATAGATTCCTGGATGCCACGATCCTGCTCGTTTACGCCCCAGATTCCGGTGAAATTGGTCGTGCGTTGAACCTCACGGTCTATGAGGTAGTCGTTGCCTTTGTTAGCTACCGGCAGGTATGTGTCGATCACGTAACCATGTGGCAGTTACAACGCGCCTCTCTGTATCCGCGGTGGGAACCGTTCACCCTCATTGATTTTGCGGATTTCCGCCTCGGAGTGCGGGCGGTCAATCCGATAGTTGTACCCAAACGTTGTGGTGTTGAAGTCGTCGATCGGCACCCAACCCCGTCCATTGCCGTTGAAGGCATCAAGCGCGGGCGGGATGGCACTCCACATCGGGAGCATCCAGTGGGTTACCCGCCAGTAATATTTTCCATCGTGGTTTCGGCGAGAGCCATACACAAACCCGTAGTCCGTGTTGCGGATCGCAATGTGGGGCGCGCCATCGCGGGTCAATCTGAAATGATCGTGAGGACCTTCGGGCGGTTCGGCCAGGCTATGCAGAAAGCTGATGTGCGAAGTGTCGATCTCGCCTTCCATGCCTTGTAACCAGTTTGTCCGTTGTAGCCATCGTGAGACGTGAAGGTGTTCTTTGGGAACGCTTAGCCATTCCATTCCTGGAAGTTCAGGGATTTTTTCCTTAGCAGGATGTTGAAAAAGGGTCTTCC
>JAPLPA010000444.1:0-4379 GCA_026400415.1 Afipia sp.
AAGGGCGCAAACCGTGCGCCCTTCGCCCCGTTACGCAACATAAACATCGATACGCTCACGCAACTAACGCTTACACACGCGATTGGCCCGCACATTCAGTGCAAACCAATCGATTGTGTTGATATCGAATTAAAGTTGCCGTGGGGTTAATCGCAGCGACCTGCGAGCCACACGCAAGCATTTGATTGAAATTGGAAATTCACTTCGCAGGCGGTGGTAAATAGCGCCTGCAACAAGGTAGTTAAGATCGTGTCAATGGCACGGAAATCAGGCGACGCAGGCCGTACTGCCTTCGTCGCAGATTTTCCTCAAGCCTGGCTGGCCGCAACCTTGCCGAGCGCCGCCTGCGCCGCCGCCAATCGTGCAATCGGCACGCGATATGGCGAGCACGACACATAGTCGAGGCCGATTTCGTGGCAAAACGCCACCGACGCCGGATCGCCGCCATGCTCGCCGCAAATACCCATCTTGAGGCCAGGGCGGACCTTACGCCCGCGTTGCACGCCGATTTTCACCAATTCGCCGACACCGTCAGGATCGACCGAGACGAACGGATCGATTTCGAGAATGCCTTTGGCCACGTAGGTGCCAAGGAAGCTTGCGGCGTCGTCGCGGCTGATGCCGTACGTCGTCTGCGTGAGGTCGTTGGTGCCAAACGAGAAAAATTCCGCCGTCTTGGCGATGTCGCCCGCCATCAGACAGGCGCGTGGCAGCTCGATCATCGTGCCAGTCTGATAAGCAAGCTTTACGCCGGTTTCTTTGAACACGGACTGCGCGCTGGCATCGATGCGCGCTTTCACCAAATCGAATTCTGTCTTGGTCGCGATCAGCGGCACCATCACCTCAAGCCCGACCGGCTTGCCGGTGCGCTTGCCCGCCTCGACAGCGGCTTCGAAAATAGCGCGCGCCTGCATCTCTGCAATCTCGGGATACGCAATCGCCAAACGGCAACCGCGAAAGCCCAGCATCGGATTGAACTCGGACAATTCCCGCACGCGATCCTGCAAGCGACGCGGATCGGCATTCATCACACGCGCAACTTCCTCAATCTCGCTCTGGGTGTGCGGAAGAAACTCATGCAGGGGCGGATCGAGCAACCGGATCGTGACCGGAAGACCCTTCATGATCTCGAACAGGTCGACAAAATCCGCGCGCTGCATAGGCAACAACTTCGCTAGCGCCGCGCGGCGGGCCTGTTCGTCCTCGGCCAAGATCATCTCGCGCACAGTACGAATGCGCGTTTCCTCGAAAAACATGTGTTCGGTGCGGCACAGGCCGATGCCTTCGGTGCCGAACTTTAACGCGGTGCGCGCATCCGAAGGTGTATCCGCGTTGGTGCGGACTTTCAATTTACGCACCTGATCGGCCCAGCCCATCAGCGTCGTGAAATCGCCGGACAGTTCGGGTTCGATCATCGGCATGCGGCCAGCCAGCACCTGACCGATCGAACCGTCGATGGTGATGACGTCACCCGCCTTGAAGCTGCGGTTGCCAATGGTCATCACGCCGCGTCCGTAGTCGACGCGCACAGTTCCGCAACCCGACACACAAGGCTTGCCCATGCCGCGCGCGACTACGGCCGCGTGCGATGTCATGCCGCCGCGCGTCGTGAGGATGCCCTCGGCCGCATGCATGCCGTGAATGTCTTCGGGCGAAGTCTCGACGCGGACCAGAATGACCTTCCGGCCATCCGCCTGAAGTTTGGTCGCTTCATCGGACGAGAAAACAATTTCGCCCGCTGCAGCGCCCGGTGAGGCCGGCAAGCCGGTCGCTATCACATCGCGCTTGGCAACCGGATCGATGGTCGGATGCAGCAACTGATCGAGCGAAGCGGGATCGATGCGTGCGATCGCATCCTTCCTGGAAATAACACCTTCATTGGCAAGTTCGACGGCGATACGAAGTGCTGCTTTGGCTGTGCGCTTGCCGTTGCGGGTCTGCAGCATCCACAGCTTGCCTCGCTCGACCGTGAACTCCATGTCCTGCATGTCGCGGTAATGCTTTTCGAGCTGCGTATAGATGCGCGTCAATTCCTTGTAGGCAGCCGGCATCGCGGCTTCCATCGACGCCTTGTCGGAGCCCGAATCCTTGCGGGCATATTCCGTGATGTCCTGCGGTGTGCGGATGCCGGCGACGACATCTTCGCCCTGCGCATTGATGAGATATTCTCCGTAGAGTCGCCTTTCGCCGGTGGACGGATTGCGCGTGAAGGCAACGCCGGTTGCCGAGGTTTCACCCATGTTGCCGAACACCATCGACTGGATGTTGACGGCAGTGCCCCACGATTCCGGAATATCGTGCAGGCGGCGATAGGTGACCGCGCGCGCATTCATCCACGATGAGAACACCGCGCCCACAGCGCCCCACAATTGCGCGTGCGGGTCTTGCGGAAATTCCTTGCCGGTCTCGCGCGCGACAGCTTCCTTGTATTTGCCGACCAGCGTGACCCAATCGTCTGCGGTCAATTCGGTGTCGAGTGAATAGCCTTTTCCATCCTTGTAGGTGTCGAGGATGTCTTCGAAGTGATGATGCTCGAATCCCATCACGACATCGGAATACATCGTGATGAAACGACGATAGCTGTCATAGGCAAAGCGACGGTCTCCGGATAGCGACGCGAGTGCCTCGACCGTCTTGTCGTTCATGCCGAGATTGAGAACTGTGTCCATCATGCCCGGCATCGAGGCGCGCCCACCCGAACGCACCGACACCAGCAAAGGATTCTTAGCATCGCCAAACGCCTTGCCGGCGATTTTGCCGACCATGTCGAGCGCCTTCGCGACCTGCCCTTTCAATTCCTTCGGATATGTCTTCCCGTTGGCGTAAAAATATGTGCAGACCGACGTCGGGATCGTGAAGCCAGGGGGCACCGGCAAACCGAGATTCGCCATTTCGGCCAGATTGGCGCCCTTGCCGCCGAGCAGATCCTTCATGCCCGCCTTGCCCTCGGCGCGGCCGTCGCCGAACGAATAAACCCACTTGCCGGATTTCGCCGCAGAGCGCGTGGCGTTCTTCGCAGAAGATTTGCGCGCGGACTTCGCAGCCGATTTCGATTTGGATTTGGCGGAGGATTTTTTCGATGAGGCTTTGGCCATGGCTTCCGAACACTGCATGAGTGAAAAGGCAGCCGCGTTACACCACGGCTGCCTGTTGCAGTGCAAGCGCCGTCGGTGGAAATCGGCGCGATGGATCACGGGTCGTTACTGATTGTTTCAAAAATCCAGCGACGTATGCGTCCTAGCGTGAAATCTGTAACAATCGGAAACCGTCCGTTACTTAATCAATCCCAGTCCGATGATGCCGATGATGATGAGATAAATCGCAACGATGAAATTCAAAAGCCGCGGCATGATGAGAATCAGAACGCCGGCAATGAGCGAAACGATTGGCGTGAGATGGGTCGAAAGGGTCATCTTGTATCTCCAAAGACCAGAAGGAAAATTTCTAATCGAAGCGTGCATAGACAGACGACTATGACACAGTTTTGGTTCCACTTGCGCAGTGGAATGCTGCACTAATTTTGTGTTCTGCCGGGTTCAATCCTGAATTTTGGAGAAATCCGCAACCGCGCGCGTCGCCGCGCGGATTTCATTGAGCAGCTTGAGGCGATTTTCACGCACCGCCTTGTCATCGTCGTTGACCTTCACCTTGTCGAAGAACGCATCGACCGCCGGGCGTAATTCTGCCATCACTGTCATGGCGGCGGAGAAATCTTCCTTGGCCACCGCCGCGCTCGCTTCAGTTTTAACTTGCGCGATGGCGGCGGCGAGTTTCTTTTCCTCGTCAAGCTTGTAGAGCTTAGCATCGGGCGCGCCGTCAAATTTGGTTTTGTCCTTCTTCTCCTCGATGGCGAGGATGTTCGACGCGCGCTTGGTGCCCGCGAGAAGATTTTTGCCGTCGTCGGTATCGAGGAATTTTCCAAGTGCCTCGACGCGGCGCACGACCATCAGAAGGTCGTCTTGGCCTTCCAGCGCGAACACGGCGTCAACCAGATCGTGCCGCGCGCCTTGGTCGCGTAACTGAGTTTTGAGCCGGTCAGCGAAGAAAATCATAAGGTCGAGCGATTTCGCGACCCTCATCATCGGAAGCCGCAACTTATTGTCGACAACCAGTCTGATTACGCCCAGCGCCGCGCGACGTAACGCATACGGGTCTTTCGACCCTGTCGGCTTTTCGTCGATGGCCCAGAAGCCGACCAGCGTGTCGATCTTGTCGGCAAGCGCGACCGCAATACTCACCGGATCGGTCGGCACGCGATCCGTCGGGCCCTGCGGCTTATAGTGATCTTCCGACGCAGCAGCCACACTCACATCCGCGCCATTCGAAAGCGCGTAGTATTTGCCCATGAGACCCTGAAGCTCCGGAAATTCGCCGACGAC
>JAPLPA010000444.1:4484-8171 GCA_026400415.1 Afipia sp.
ACTTCGCGTCCGACAATCGCGCGCGGATGACGCGCTCATTGCCTGCGACAATCGCCTTACCGCCGTCGCTAGCTTCGATATTCGCCGTGAGGATAAATTTGTTGACGAGTTTTTTTGTTTTTGGATCGCTGACGACAAAACACTTCTGGTTGTTGCGGATCGTCGCGCGGATTACTTCATCGGGGATCGACAGAAACTCCTTGTCGAATTCACCCATCAAGACGACCGGCCATTCAACCAGTCCTGCCACTTCATCGATCAGCACTTGGTCTTCGACCAGCTCGTAATTCTGCGCGGACGCCAACGTCTTCGCGTCCGCCAAAATAATGTCCTTGCGGCGCTGCGGATCGAGCACGACTTTCGCGCTTTCCAGCTTCGCCACGTAATCGTCGAAACGCCGCACGCTGAACGACGCAGGTGCCATGAAGCGATGACCGCGTGTCGTGTTGCCGATCTCGACGCCCGGCAGATCGAATTTCACCATCTCCGGTTCTTCGGTCTCGATACCGAACGTAGCCACTATGGAATGCAGCGGACGCACCCATGTCAGCGCGGAATGTTTCGCCGACAACTCGCCCCAGCGCATTTGCTTCGGCCACGGAAAGGTGCGGATAATCAGCGGCAGGATTTCCGCGATGACTTCGATGGACGGCTTTCCTGCCTTCTCTATCAAAGCGATGTAGAAATCGCCTTTCGGGTCGCGCTGGATCTTTGCTTCATCAAGCGACTTCAATCCGGCTGCTTTAAGAAATCCCTGCACGGCCGCATCCGGCGCGCCGAGCTTCGGTCCTTTGCGCTCTTGTTTCAAATCCGGCTGTCGCGCGGGAATTCCGTGCACGGTGAGCGCCAACCGGCGCGGCGTGACAAACGCTTTCGCGCCTTCATAGACAAGACCTTCGGCGACGAGCTTGTCCGTCACCATCTTGCGCAGATCTTCCGCCGCCTTCGCCTGCATGCGCGCGGGGATTTCTTCGGAAAACAGTTCGAGCAGAAGTTCGGGCATGTTACGCCGCCCTGCCCGCGTCGGTGTGCATCCAAGCTTCGCCGCATGCTTTCGCAAGTTCGCGCACGCGCAGGATGTAGCTTTGACGTTCTGTGACGGAGATCACGCCGCGCGCGTCTAGCAAATTGAACACGTGAGAAGCCTTGATGCACTGGTCATATGCCGGCAGCGCCATCAGATGCGCTTCGCGCTTTCCATCTTTCCAGCCAGCTTCAAGATATTTCTTGCACGCGGCTTCGGCCATCTTGAACTGCTCGAACAGCATCGCGGTGTCGGAGTGTTCAAAATTATGCCGCGAATATTCCTGTTCGGCTTGCAAAAAAACGTCGCCGTAGGTCACTTTGTCGGCGCCATCGCGGCCGTTAAAATTGAGATCGTAGACCCGATCCACGCCCTGCACATACATCGCAAGCCGCTCAAGTCCGTAAGTGAGTTCGCCCGCGACCGGCGCGCATTCGACGCCCGCGACCTGCTGGAAATAAGTGAACTGCGACACTTCCATGCCGTCGCACCAGCACTCCCAGCCAAGGCCCCACGCTCCCAGCGTCGGGCTTTCCCAATCGTCTTCTACAAAACGAATGTCATGCAGCGCTGCGTCCACGCCGATGGCTACGAGCGACTTTAGATAGAGGTCCTGAATGTCCGGTGGCGACGGCTTCAGGATCACCTGAAACTGATAGTAGTGCTGCAAGCGATTTGGATTCTCGCCGTAGCGTCCATCCTTCGGGCGGCGCGACGGCTGTACGTAGGCGGCATTCCAGTGCTTCGGCCCAAGCGCGCGCAATGTGGTGGCCGGATGAAACGTGCCGGCACCAACTTCCATGTCGTAGGGCTGCAGGATCACGCAACCGTGGTCGGCCCAATAACGCTGCAGCGTCAGGATCAATCCCTGAAACGAGCGCTCAGGGCGCATGTGCGGAGGCAGAGAATCCATCGGCGACTTTAACATTTCAGTAGGGGTGATTTGCGCGCGGACCGTATCGGCGCGGGCCAGGGGAATCAAGGAGTTGGGCCAAAGCTTAAGCCATTCGAGCGGATTTTATCGATCCGAAAGACGCCCGCTTTACTGCTGCATCAGGATGGTGTCCGAACCTTGCCGATTGTTAGCAACTGGCCGCTATCACGGCCATTACTGAAACCGAAAGCCCGGATCAACCGGGTGAATTTTCCAGAACGGAGATTTTGAAATGGTCGCTTTTCAGATTTTCGGCGCAACGATGGTGTTGCTGTCGCTCGCCACCATGATGAGCAACGATCTTCGCCAGCGTCGCTAACAAGAAACTCAACCTACAGATTTCAGCCTGCAAGTTTCGCTCGCCGGTCTTTCGCGTGGTGCCCCATGCGAGGCCGGCGCAATTTTTCAAACTAACTTGGCCTGAATGTGTCGCTATCCGGATCGCGCCGTAACGTGCGAATCCCGTCGCGGTCGTCGAGCTTGGCTTCACGCGCCTCATCAAGCTCACGGTTCACACGCCTGATCTCCCGGACGACAAATCGCACCAGCACGGCGCCGCCGAGAACTCCTGCAGCAATCAAGATCAGCAGCGGCACAATCAGAGTCCGTAACGCGCCCACAGCGCGCGTGTCTCAATCGCGGAAATGACGTCTTCCGGAAAGCTTGGCAATCCCAGCAATGAGCCCGATCCCGGCTTCCGGCCCAACGCACCGGAGAGAAGCCCCCCCGCGGGCGCGATAACCGGGGTCTGCACCTTGTCGCCATAGCGTGCGCGCAGAACGGTGCGCAGATCGCCGAGGTCATCGACAAGCCCCAGCTTCACAGAGCGCTCCCCGGCCCAGTATTCGCCGGTGAAAAGATATTCGTCGTCACCCTTCAGACGCGATCCACGGCTCTGTTTCACCAGCGCAATGAACGTGTCGTGAATCTCACGCTGGATCGCTTTCAGGCGCGCGACATCCTCCGGGTTTTCGGCCAGAAACGGATCGAGCTGAGATTTATGATCGCCCGACGTGTAGAGCCGCCGCTCGATGCCGACCTTCTTGATGAGATCCTGAAATCCGAACGTGCCGCCAACCACCCCGATCGAACCGACGATGGAGGACGGATCGCAAAAAACCTCGTCGCCTGCGCATGCAATCATGTAGCCCCCGGATGCGGCGACATCCTCGACGAAGACCAGCACCGGCAGCTTCTTCTCTTCGGCAAGCTGACGAATGCGCTGATAGATCTGGCGCGACTGCACGGGGGAGCCGCCGGGCGAATTGATCGACAACGCCACAGCCTTCGCGCCTCTGATCGAAAAAGCCTTCTCCAGCATCTTCGACACGCTTCCGAGCGACATGCCAGGCCGCAACGGCGTGACGGCACCGATGGTGCCATGCAGCCGGACAACCGGCACGACCGGCCGACCGGCCAGACGTCCTGGCAAAAAGCCCCGGATCCGGCTCATGAGCCCAGGATTGTCGCTGTCATTTTCGGGCATGTAACGTCCTTCGCATTAGCCAATTGTTAACTGTAGGGGGGCTTAAAGGTGGAAAGCGGAATAGGGTTGGATTCCAATTCAACTCCATCTGCGGTGCTAACTATTTGAAATAGCGTGAGTTCCATTGCTTACCGCCGCTATTGCAAAATCTGGAATACTTTTTGCACTGCAATACCTAGGTGGTTGCAATGGCGCAGCCTCGGAAGGCCCGACAATGAAGATTTATATCCTGATACTGCTGAT
>JAPLPA010000496.1 GCA_026400415.1 Afipia sp.
AACCTTGATTTCACGGCGGATTCGACACATCGAACGCGTCAGAACCTAGCGTCCCGGTGCGATAACGGTTAATCATAAGTTAATAGAATTTTGAAGATTGTTTGATAATGACGGCCACTAATCCGAGACTGCGCACGAGCGGGACCAAGGACCGATGTCTGATTTAGCGCCTACTATATCTTCGCGAACGCCGCTGCCGGACACGCAGCCCACAGGCTCGCGCGCGGCGCCGGACAACGCCACGCGACAGC
This sequence comes from Afipia sp., assembly GCA_026400415.1. Taxonomy (GTDB): domain Bacteria; phylum Pseudomonadota; class Alphaproteobacteria; order Rhizobiales; family Xanthobacteraceae; genus Afipia. The sequence goes on from JAPLPA010000496.1 coordinate 252, forward strand.
CGCAATCGCCCAAAGCGCCGCGCAGCGATGTTGGCACCGTCCTCCTGCACTGGACGACGGCGATCGCATTTCTGACCAGCCTTTTTACCGGCATCCGCATCGCGTCCGACAATCCGCAAGCGGTCGTTTCCAAATGGATGACGCCCATCCTGCCGCAGGGCGAGATCTGGTCGTGGCATTTCTTTGCCGGCCTAACGTTGTTCTTCTGCGGCGCGAGCTATTTCCTCTATATGCGCCGCAGCGCGCTGTCGCGCCGCGCGGCGCCGAAGCGCCTCAAGGTGCTGTTGTTGCCGGTGGTGAACAAGCTCCGCTTCGCCGCGGTCAACGTCGCGCTGCATTGGCTGCTGTTCACGCTGGTCGTTATCCTGACCGGCACCGGCATTGCTCTCTATCTCGGCTACGGCGGCTGGATCATCTACATCCACTCGACGGCGGCCTTCGTCGCGCTCGGCTACATCTTCGTCCATGTGACGTCGCATTATCTGATGGGCGGCATCTGGCAGTTGCTCCGCATTGTCCGGCCGGCCAGGCTCATTGTTACCAAGGCGATGCAGCCGCGCCCGCTGTTGATGGGCGTCGCCGCCGGCCTGACCGTCGTCGCGGCGATCGCCGGCTTCGACTGGCTCACCCGCGATACGCTGGTGATGAAGCGGGTCGCCGTCGCTCCTAAAATGGAAGCTCTGCTCGACGATCCCGCTTGGGCCAGCGCGCGTCCGGTCTTCGTCCGCACCTCGCAGGGCATCAATTTGGGCGGGACCGGTGAGTCTCTCGTCGAGATTCGTGCCTTGCGCGACGACAAGAAAGCCTATCTCGCTTTCCGCTGGGAAGACCCGTCACGGTCGGTGCGGCGCCTGCCTTTGGTGAAGAAAGCCGACGGCTGGCATCACATCGGCAATAACCCGTACGTCGATGACGTCACCGATTTCTACGAGGATAAATTCTCGGTCATCTTTTCCACGAGCGCCGCGTTCGGCTCCGGCGGCATGGCGCATTTCGGCGCCAAGCCGCTTTCCGACCAGATCGGATCGCGCAACGGCCGTGGCCTGCACTACACCGACGGCCACATGATCGACATGTGGCAGTGGAAGCCCTCACGCGGCGGCCTGATCGGCCGCATCGACGACCAGTATGTCGGGCCACCCCGCGGCCCAACGCCGGACGAGGCCTCGCGGCTCGCGCGTTACCAGGCGGGCTACTGGGGCGACCCGGGCGACGCCTATTACGTTTATAATTTCGAAGCGCTGCGCCCGACCGAATACAAGCCCGGTCAGCCGGTTCACATCAAGAAGCTGCCGAAAGATCTGGCTGCGATGCAGAAGGCGATGGGCCGTTGGGATCCCAATCCA
>JAPLPA010000272.1 GCA_026400415.1 Afipia sp.
GGCTGCGGCAGAAACTTCTGAAGTTTTGGTTATGAAGAGAGAGCGCGCCGACATGATGGGTTATTCGATGGGCGGGCGCATCACCGCCTATCTCGCGCTCAACGACCCGCAGCGGATTCGCTCTGCCATCCTGGGTGGCATCGGCATGACGATGATTGTGGGCGGCGGTCCGGGGGAGAATGTCGCAAGCGCGCTTGAAGCCGCCTCGCTCGATGACGTGACTGATCCGATGGGCCGCACCTTCCGCGCCTTCGCAGACCAGACCCGCTCCGACCGCAGGGCGCTTGCGGCGTGTCTGCGCGGGTCGCGTCGGCTAATGACGCGCGAGGAAGCTGCGGCGATCAAATTGCCAACGCTCATTGCTGTCGGCACCACCGACGATGTCGCTGGTTCAGCCCATGAATTGGGCCAAATCATACCGGGATCGCAGGTTCTCGACATCCCGAACCGCGACCACATGCGTGCCGTCGGCGACCGCGTTTATAAAGATGGCGTGCTGGAATTTCTGGCGAAACGGCCTTGATTCCGTAGAGAATATTCTACTACAGCGTGGAGAATAACTTTCTCCTGTAAACCGTGATCGGCATTGCGGTCTTTCTCTTATCCATTATGTGGTAGGGTCGAAGACGTCATTCAGCCGGATGAATCGCAATGGCCCAGCACCTTCACGATCAAAAGCCAGCCCTCTCGACCGTCGATCCGGTCTGGACTCGCATTCGCGATGAGGCTGAGGAAATCGTCCGCCGCGAACCGGAACTGGCGACCTTTATCTATTCGTCTGTTCTGCATCACGACCGTCTCGAAGATGCCGTCGTGCATCGCATCAGTGAGCGGCTCGACCATTCGGCGCTATCGGGCGATCTGATCCGGCAGGCGTACAACGATGCGCTCGAAGCCGATCCCGATCTGGGCAATGCCTTCCGCGCCGATCTCGTTGCGGTGTACGACCGCGATCCGGCAGTGTCACGTTTCATCGACGCGCTTCTTTACTTCAAGGGCTTCCACGCCATTCAGGCGCATCGGTTGGCACACTGGCTGCACAACAACGGCCGCAAGGATTTCGCCAACTACATCCAGAGCCGTTCGTCGGCGGAGTTTCAGGTCGACATCAATCCCGCCGCGAAAATCGGTCGCGGCATTTTCCTCGATCACGCGACAGGATTCGTCGTCGGCGAGACCGCAGTGATCGAAGACGACGTCTCCATCCTGCACGGCGTCACGCTCGGAGGCACCGGCAAGGAAAATGAGGACCGTCATCCGAAAATCAGACGCGGCGTGATGCTGGGTGCCGGCGCGAAAATTCTCGGCAACATCGAAGTCGGCCATTGCGCGCGTGTGGCGTCTGGTTCGGTGGTTTTGAAAGACGTGCCGCACAACGTCACGGTCGCGGGTGTACCCGCCAAGATCGTCGGTGAGGCCGGCTGCGCCGAGCCATCACGCACCATGGACCAGATGTTCATGGCGATCAGTTCCTGATCCGCAAGGCGTCTTGAGCTTCAGATTGACTTGGGATTTGCCGGATTTTGATCTGGCGAAGGCGCTAAACTCCCACTAAAGCTGTCGCAGGCATAAACTAACCGGAGACGCCCCGTGGACGTTCAGGAAGTCAGAAAACTCGACGCCTATCTCAAGCGTCTGTTCGGGAATCCGAAAATCCGTGTGGTGCCGCGTCCCAAGAAGGACGACTCGGCTGAGGTCTATATCGGCGAGGAATTCATCGGCGTGCTGTTCGTCGATGACGAGGACGACGACCGCTCGTTCCAGTTCCAGATGGCTATTCTGGAAGACGATTTGATCGAGCACGACGAAGGCTGATGTTCTTCGAAGGTTGACGATGATGTTTCAACTGCGCGGTTTTTGCATCCGCGTCACAAGCTGATCCATCGCGCCCGCGACATCGCGCCATTGCGTGAGCCAGCCTCTGGGAAATCGAAACGCAACGATCTGCGGCGATGATGAATAGATCAAATCTTCGCTCGTATAAGGCGTGTTGTCGCGGAACGGGCGGACGCTCAAGCCGTCGGTGACGCGCGCTGGATTCGAATCAAGATAGCGCGGATAGATCGTGCGCACGCGTTCGTCAGGTGCCAGCGCATCGTGATGAGCGGTAATCGACAGAAAGATACGGTCGATGTCGGAACGGCTTTCATCGATGGTGTCGGCGTTTACGTGCGGCCGCGCCTCGGGTGCATCGAGCGATGGATAGACGAAGTTGAGATCGACACGTTCTTGCGGGCCGGTTCTCTTTTGCAGTTTCACACGGATCGCCTTGGTCGGCACGTTGAACGGCACGCTGCCGATCAGCATCGGCAAATGAGATGGGTCCGATGATTTTTCCACGTCCCAGGTCGGCCACAGCAAATAGGTGACAAGCAAGACCGCGACAACGCAGATGCCGCCTGCGATTGCGAACGGCATGAGATGACTGCGGTGCTTGTGCACGCTTTGCGGACGTATGCGCATGCGTGCGGTGGGATGGGACGCGGTCGATGACATAGGCGGGCACGCTTTCTGCGGGCGGGTCGATTTCCGCGATTGTGCCATGCGGCGGTTTATTTTTTGCTGTTTCCGGGCGTTTGATGCGCTGGCTGAGCTATGCGCATACATCGCATCGCGTTCGCGCTGTTAACCTTTCTTTAAGGATGAAGTGGCGGGCGCGACCGGATTTTGCGAAGGCTTCCGGCATCGGTTTGTGTTGCGTGCTGGGAATTCAAATGTCGCCGGAAGCGTTCAATTCGCTGTTTTCACTTCTGATCGGATTTTCACTCGCGGGCGCGCTGAGCAGCGGCTATCAGGCGTTCGTGCTACGTCCCGCAGGCTTCGGGCTTTTGACAGGCGCGCCTCCGAAGGCGTTTGCTGCCGTGCCCTTTCTCGTGTTCGCGGCACCGTTCATCATCATGCGTAACACGCTGCGCGGACGCCGTATCGAGAAGCGCCGTGTCGAGTTTGTCATGATGGCGACCATCATTGCGGGATTCTGGAGCATGATGTCCGGCACCTGCGTACTCATGGCGCTGAAAGCTGCTGGCGTCGTCTGAATTTTCCTAAATCCTAGCCACTCGCCATGACGCGCTCGTTCGTGGCAATGTCTCCGCTCAGTGGAGAGCAATATGGCGATTTATGAACTCGACGGAAAATCCCCCGACCTTCCGGCCGACGGACAGTATTTCATCGCGGACACCGCGACCGTCATCGGCAACGTCCGCCTGAAAACCAACGCCAGCGTCTGGTTCGGTTCGGTGCTGCGCGGCGACAACGAATTGATCGAAATCGGTGAGGGATCGAACGTGCAGGACAACTGCACCTTTCATACCGATCCGGGATTTCCACTGACCATCGGCAAGAACTGCACGATCGGCCACAACGTCATTCTTCACGGCTGCACGATTGAGGACGGCGCGCTGATCGGCATGGGCTCCATCATCATGAACGGAGCGCGCATCGGCAAGGGTTGTGTTGTCGGCGCGGGCGCGGTGATCACCGAGGGAAAAACATTCGACGACCGTGCGCTTGTGGTCGGCGCTCCTGCGCGCGTCATTCGTTCGCTGACGGAAGAGCAGGTCAAGGCGATGACCTACGGCGCGCCGCACTACGTTCACAACGGCAAGCGCTTCAAGGCAGGGCTCAAGAAAATCGGCTGAAGAAGGTCGCTTGAGACTTGTCGCTTAGGCGGCGCTCAGGAATTCCACGCCAATTGTCGAACCCTCGCGCCACACCAGCCGGCATGCGCGCGTTTTGCGCACGTCGCCGGTGAACGCGATGTCGAGCTTGCCGTTGATCGGACCTGCGTCGTGGACGCGGATACGAGCGCCGGTGGTCGAAATATCGAGCACCGTACAATTCTTTTTGGCAAAGCCGCCATCGAGTGTCATCCACGCGTGGTCTTGCACCTGGTGGCGCGTTTTGCGGTTTTCGCGTTTGAACATAGCCATGGTGATGCTCCGATCTGGGGAACTTTATACACGCACAAACTTTCGGAAAATTTGAACCGAATACACAGATCAAAGGCGATGAATTAAGGGGCCGCTAACCTTGTCAGCGCTGGAGAGTCCAAGCCCTGCGCCGGTGAGTCCAAGAGTTCACTGCGGAATAAAGCTAACGATACCCGATGATTATCGCGGCCGGACGATTCTGGCGCACTGCGATTGGAGACATTGGGAGGCACGGATGCAGAATTAATTGACAAAGATGGCTT
>JAPLPA010000568.1 GCA_026400415.1 Afipia sp.
ATACAGCCACATTGACGAAATGACGAAGGGCGGATGCAATGCTGCATCCGCCCTTTTCTAATACGCAATATCAATTCGATTAGCCGTTCTTGACGCGGTAAGTTTCGTGGCAGCTGCCGCAGGCTTTCGGAATCGCCGGAAAAGCTGCCTTGAACGAATCGAGATCCTTCGACGAGGCCTTAGCGGTTGCAACCGCGTCAGCAAATGCCTTGATGGCAGCTGCGTATCCAGCCTTATCTTCGAACAACTTGGGCGATGGCGAGAAATCGCCCGATGCAGCCGCGCCCTTTTCGCTGTCTGGATAAAGCGTCGGCAGCTTGGCGGCGGTATCGGCCATGGTGGCAAGTGCTGCGTCGATGTCAGCCTGAACGTAAGGCTTGTCGCCTTTCATCGTCGGCAACAGAACGGTCGCGAGCGCTTTGCCGTTGGCTTTCATGGCCGCGACGCCTTCAGGCGAGGCCCACACCGCGCCTGCGCTGGCAACGAGAAGAACCGCAGCCGCAATCGAAATACGCTTCATCGAAATTTCCCCCAAGGGTTGGAGCCTTTTAGGCCGACATTAGAACTGGTCTAAAACACCAGACCCGCCGAGTCTTGGCAAGGCCCCGCCGAGGCTGGCAAGGCCCAGAATTTTATGCCGGAAAGGGAATTTTTCTGAAATCTATTTGCCGCGTGCGCCCTCGATCGCCATCCAGACCCGCTCGGCGGTCGCCGGCATGTCGATGTGTTCGATTTTGTATTCGCGCCAAAGTCCCTCTGCGATGGCGTTCATCACTGCAGGACAAGAGCCGATCGAGCCCGCCTCGCCCGCGCCTTTGACACCGAGCGGATTGGTCACGCAGGGGATATTGTGTGTCTCGAATGTGAATGACGGTGCGTCGGCCGCTCGCGGCAATGCATAGTCCATGAAGGTGCCGGTGACGAGCTGGCCGTCCTTGTCGTAGAACGCCTGCTCCATCAGCGCCTGCCCGATACCCTGCGCGGCACCCCCGTGAACCTGTCCGGCCAATAGCAGCGGATTCAGCGTCACGCCGAAATCATCGACGATCACATAATTTACAATTTTGGTGACACCGGTTGCCGGATCGATCTCAACCTCGGCGATATGCGTGCCGTTCGGAAAGGTGCCGTCGGCCTGCGTGAATTTATCGGTGCCGGTGAGATTGGATGGATTGTTCCCGGCGTTCTTTGCGAGATCCGCAAACGTCACGCTGCGGTCGGTGCCGGCCACCCGAATTGCGCCGTCGCGGATTTCAAGATCGCCCGCGCTTGTCTCCAGCGCGTCTGCGGCCAGCAATTTCAGATTGTCGCCGAGCTTTTTCGTCGCCTTTTGCACGCTGACGCCGCCGGTCGGGATCGCGCTTGAGCCGCCGGTGCCAAGTCCTGTCCTCACAATGTCAGTATCGCCCTGAATGACGTGAACGCGCTCAGGCGGAAGCCCGAACTGTTCGGCCACCACCTGCGCATAGGCGGTCTGGTGTCCCTGCCCCGTCGATTGCGAACCGATCAGCACCGTGACGTCGCCATTGGGATCGAGACGCACATTGGCGGTCTCCTCGCCCATGGTGCCGCAGACTTCCACATAGGTCGCCATGCCGATGCCGCGAACGAGTCCGGCTTTCTTCGCGACCTTGGCGCGTTTCGGAAATTCCTTCCACGCGACAATTTCCTGCGCGCGTTTCATATGCGCGGCGAAATCGCCAGAGTCGTAAACTTTTGCGGTCGCCGTCTTGTAGGGCATCGCTTTTGGCGAAATGAAATTCTTCTTGCGTATCGCGTCCGGTGTCATCCCCAATTTGCGCGCGGCGACATCGACAAGACGCTCAAGCACGTAAGCGGCTTCCGGGCGGCCGGCGCCACGATAGGCATCGACCGGCACTGTGTTGGTGAAGATGCATCGCACGCGGCAATGGAAGGCCTGCAAATCGTAGAGACCGGGCAGCATGTCGGCGCCGCCGTGCGGAATATAGGGACCGAAGGTCGACAGATACGCACCCATGTCGCTCATCAGATCGACTTCGAGACCGAGAAACTTGCCGTCCGCCGCGAGTGCCATTTTCGCGGTCGTGACATTGTCGCGGCCCTGTGCGTCGCCGAGGAAATGATCGGAGCGGTCCGCGACCCACTTTACACTCTTCTTCAATTGACGCGCGGCGAAAGCGGCGAGCGCATATTCGCGATACGGGAATAATTTGGTGCCGAAGCCGCCGCCGACATCCCGCGCAATCACGCGCATTTTGTCGGTCGGAATTTTCAGGATATTCTGACACAGGATGTCGCGCAGCCGGTGGCTGCCCTGGCTGCCGATGGTCATGGTGAAATGTTCGGTCTTTGCGTCGTATTCCGCGACGGCCCCGCGCGTTTCCATATAGTTAGTGACGACGCGTGGATTGACGATTGAAATTTCCGCGACCGCATGCGCGCCCTTGAACCCCGCTTCAGCCCTCGCCTTGTTGCCAACGGACACATCGAACAGCACATTGCTGGGATATTCGGGACGCAGCAACGGCGCGCCCGACTTCACCGCACCGACAACGCCGATGGCGGCGGGCAGCGGCGACCATTTCACGTCGATGGCCTCAATCGCGTCACGCGCATGATCGACCGTATCGGCGACCACGAACGCAACCGCGTCACCGACGTGGTAGACTTTATCCTTGGCGAGGATCGGATATGGCGGCGACTTGAATGGATTCGTCGGCAATTGAAACAGACACGGTAACCCGCCGAGATGCGCAACATCTTCGCCGGTCAAGATGGCCGCGACGCCAGGAAGGTTCTTCGCCATCGATGTGTTGATGGTGAAAGTTGCATGCGCGTGCGGAGAGCGCAGCACCAGCGCGTGCAGCGAACCGGCGGGTGCATGATCGTCAGTGTAATGTCCTTTGCCGCGAATGAGCGGATCGTCTTCCTTACGGGTGACGCTTTGACCGACGCCAAATTTCACAGCCATACTCTTCAACCTTCGATATGCATTGGTTTAAATGGTTCTGGCCGCATATTGCAGCGGAACGGCGGCGGGCGCAAACGGCTTCGTATCAGGTCGCACGAAGAAGAGATCGCAGCCAGTTCCCGCCGAACATCGCCAGAATGGATACGCCATAGACGACGGCACCGATCACGATGAGAATTCCCAGCGCAGTTTCGTCTTTAAGCGATGTCATACCGGCCAGCCGCGACACCAGCCAGTGCGCCGAGAACCAGAGAGCAGCGGCAAGCACAATTCCAGATAACGCAAGTTTGACTAAAGAGATCAGGAATGCGCGGTCGATTTCGAGGAAGTTGCGGCGAATTGCGAAAAATAAAATCAGCACGAGGTTGATCCATGCGCCGACGGCCGTTGCCAACGCAAGGCCGACCTGCGCCAGCGACCCCACAAGTGCGACCTTGAGCGCCACGTTGACCGCGACCCCGGTCAACGCCGCCATGACGGGGGTCGATGTGTCCTTGCGCGCGTAGAATGTCGCAACTGCGCTTCTTATAAGGACAAACGGCACGAGGCCGATGGCATAGGCTGCGAGGGTCGCGCCCGCCGCTGCAGCATCCGCTTTGGAGAACGCGCCGCGCGCGAACATCGCCCGCATGATGACATCTGGCACCGTCAAAAACGCAGCTACGAAGGGAATGGAAAACAACAACGTGAACTCGAAAGCGCGGCGCTGCGACGCCATCGCGCCTTGATGGTCG
>JAPLPA010000436.1:0-1253 GCA_026400415.1 Afipia sp.
GCGCGCCATCGCTTGAGCAACGAATGGACGACGTTCGTGCGGTCATGGACGAGGCCGGCTCATCCAGAGCCGTGCTGATGGGCTTTTCGGAAGGCTGCGCGATGAGTGCGGTGTTCGCAGCCACATATCCCGAACGAGTATCACATCTGATTTGCTTTGGCGGGTTTGCCCGATACGCTGCGCTCTTTGGGAGAAGCGATGCGTTGAAGATCATTGCAGACCTTACAAAAGTCTGGGGTACCGGCGCTTCGATTCAGTTGGTTCGTCCAAGCCAGGCTGCCGATCCCGATGCCGTCGCGCGCTCCGCCAAATTCGAACGGTTGTCGACCAGCCCCGGAGCCTACAAGGCGCTCAGTCTGACGAATCTAGAGATCGACGTTGCGTCGATTCTCCCAATGGTGCGCATTCCCACCCTCGTTCTCCATCGAGCGACCGACATGATGGTCCCGGTCAAACACGGCCGCGCTTTTGCTGAACTCATCCCTAATGCGAAATACATCGAATATCCGAGCGGAGATCATGATCTCTGCACGGGCGATGTGGATACGCTGCTTGGCGATATCGAGGAATTCATCACCGGCGCGCGCGAAAGCGATATGCCCGATCTTGAGAGGATATTGGCCACAGTCCTCTTCACCGACATCGTGGATTCGACTCGCAACGCCGTGGAAATGGGCGATCAGACGTGGCGGAGGCTACTGGACAGTCACGATCAACTGGCCAAACAAATGGTCGAGAAGCATCGCGGCCATTTGGTCAAGTCAACGGGCGATGGAATTCTGGCAACGTTCGATGGACCCGGCCGAGGAGTGCGTTGCGCGCTGGCGCTTGGAGCCGCGTCAAATCAGATCGGCCTGCCGCTTCGCGCAGGCGTCCATACCGGTGAGATTGAGATCAGAGGCCGCGACATCGGCGGCATTGCGGTTCACGCGGCAGCCAGAGTGATGGCACAAGCTCAGCCCAGCGAAGTTCTTGTTTCGCGCGTTGTCACGGATCTTGTTGCGGGCGCCGGCCTGAAATTTGCCGAGCGTGGGTCACATGACCTCAAAGGTCTTCCGGGAAATTGGGATTTGTTCGCCGCGAGTGCATAAGCATCTCGTGGAAACACGATCGGAAAAATCAGTTCAGCCGCGTTGGTCGTTCGGAGTTTGGTTCAGCCGGCGCGACGCTGAAATTCGTATCGCCCGCTTCGCCCGTCGCGGGTGACAGGGCCGTCTGCAGTTGGCTCTCGTGCTTGCGATACGACATCCAGC
>JAPLPA010000436.1:1268-5658 GCA_026400415.1 Afipia sp.
GCCGAGCGGCAGGAATGCAAGATAGAGCACCGAACAGACACTCAGCAGATGCCACGGGTAACTGATGAGCAGCGCGATGAACGAAACCACCAGCACGACGACCGGCAACACCATCTCGCGCTGAACTTTAGAACCGACTGTCTTGCCGGAAAACACCGGCAACCGCGATACCATCAGGAAGCCGGTCGCCAGCACATAGAGTGCGGTGAGTGTCGCGGGCAGCTGCGGCAAGCCGACCAGCACCAGATACATCGGCAGCAACACGCAGATCGCACCCGCAGGTGCAGGCACGCCGGTAAAATAATTGGCCGCAAACGCCGGCTTGTCGGGATCGTCCATCGTGGCGTTGAAACGCGCCAAGCGTAACGATCCGCTGATCGCAAAGATCATCACGGCGATCCAGCCGACATTGTTGAGGTCGTGCAATTGCCAGAAATACAGAATGAGCGCGGGTGCCACGCCGAAATTGACGAAGTCCGCAAGGCTGTCCAGTTCGGCACCGAAGCGGGACTGGCCCTTGATCATGCGCGCAACACGACCGTCGATGCCGTCGAGAAACGCCGCGAAGACGATCGCGCCGAGCGCAAGCTCAATGCGTCCTTCGATGGCCATGCGAATGGCGGTGAGGCCCGCGCACAACGCCAGCAGCGTGATGACGTTCGGCACCAGCAGGCGCACCGGAATCCGGCGAAACCTGTAGCGGCGTAAATCAGGCGGTGTCTTGTTCGCGAACATCGGCATGAAACCTTATATAGCAGGCCTCACGATGCGTTGCCATTGTGGCGAAATCCGAAGCGGAGGTTGGTTAACCGCTAAAGCTCAGTCGATCTTGTAGGTTCGGCCGCCGTCGCCGAGCTTGAAATCGGCCAAAACGGTCTCGCCGGCCACGGCTGTTTGCCCTTCCGACACCAGCGATTTGGCGCCTTCGGGCAAATACACGTCAAGACGCGAGCCAAAGCGAATAAGCCCGAACCGCTCACCTGCCCCGACCACCTGTCCTTCGCGGACGAAGGAGACGATGCGGCGCGCGACCAGGCCAGCGATCTGGATCACGCCAATCTTGCCCGACGGCGTCGAGATCACCAGCGAGTTGCGCTCATTGTCCTCGCTCGCCTTGTCTAGATCAGCATTGAGAAATTTACCGGGACGATAAGCGATGCGATCAATCCGTCCCGCGACCGGCGAACGATTCACATGGCAATTGAATACGCTCATGAAGATCGAGATGCGCGGCAGCGGCTTGTCACCAAGTCCGAGTTCAGCGGGAGGCACTGCCTGCATCACCAACGAGACACGCCCGTCGGCGGGCGAGACCACAACACCTTCGCGTACCGGCGTCACGCGTACAGGGTCGCGGAAGAACAACGCGCACCAAACGGTAAGCGCGCAGCCGATCCAGCCCAGCGGCGTCCAGATCCAGAACAGAATCAGGCTTGCGAACGCGAACGCGCCGATGAAGGGATAGCCCTCCGGATGGATCGGCGGGACCTGGTCGCGAATGGATTTGACGATGGACATGGTTGAATTCACTTCGTTGAGTTGATGTTCCCTCTCTCACGATGGAGGGGAAATTGCAATCACTCAGCCGCCTCCGGCGCCGATAGCGAACCCTTATCATTGGGCAAAACCTCGGGACGCGCCTCATCCAGCTTCGGCGGCACGCGGTTCGGCGCGATGTTCTCATCCGCCATCATGGCCAGTTTTTCACGCGCTTCCTGAGCCTCGCGTTGCCTGTTCCACATGCTTGCGTAAAGGCCGCCCGCGGCGAGAAGCTGTGAATGGGTGCCGCGTTCGACGATGCGGCCCTTATCCAGCACAATGATCTCATCCGCGCCCACGATGGTCGAGAGCCGGTGCGCGATCACCAGCGACGTGCGGTTGCGCGAGACCTTCTCCAGCTCTTCCTGAATTTCGTGTTCAGTGTGGCTGTCGAGAGCGGACGTCGCTTCATCGAGCACAAGAATTGGCGGGCCTTTTAAAATGGTGCGCGCAATCGCGACGCGCTGCTTCTCACCACCCGACAATTTCAGTCCGCGTTCGCCGACTTCGGTCTCGTAACCCTTAGGCGATGCCTTGATGAAGCCGTCGATCTGCGCCATCGACGCGGCGTCCTCAACTTCCCGATCGCTCGCGTCCCAACGGCCATAGCGGATGTTGTAACGGATGGTATCGTTGAACAGCACGGTATCCTGCGGCACCATTCCGATGGATGCGCGCAATGAGGCTTGCGTCACGTCGCGAATGTTCTGGCCGTCGATGGTGATGGCACCGCCGCTGACATCGTAAAGACGAAACAGCAGCCGCGAGATGGTGGACTTGCCAGCACCCGACGGGCCGACGATGGCGACGGTTTTTCCCGCTGGCACCTCGAAGGAAAGGCCCTTCAGGATCGGCCGATCAGCGTCGTACGAGAATTTCACATCGTCAAAGCGCACGACGCCGTCCGTCACGCGCAATGCCTGTGCGCCGGAGACGTCCTTGACCTCCGGGTTCTTAGAGAGCACGGCGAACATCTTCTCGATGTCGATGACAGCCTGTTTGATTTCGCGAATGACGAAATCACCGACCGTATTGGTGCCGTTGCGCACGCCGATGGCACACATCATCATCGTCGCTGTGAGCCCGAACGTAAAAATGATCGCCTGCCCGGTGTTGAGGACCGCAAGCGACGTATAGGTCTTGACGCTGGCGCGCTCGAAACGCTCCATCGATTTGTCGTAGCGATGTGCTTCGCGCTCCTCTGCGCTGAAATATTTCACCGTTTCGTAGTTGAGGAGCGAATCGATGGCCTTGGTGTTGGCCTCGGTGTCGGAGTCGTTCATCTTGCGGCGGATTTCGATGCGCCACTCCGTCGCGTAGTAAGTGTAAAGCATGTAGAGCGTCACGGTCACCAGCACGACCGCGACATAGCGCCAGTCGAATTGCCACAACAACACGCCAACGAGCAAAGCGGTTTCGACAATCGTCGGCGCAAGCTGCAGGATCACCATCCGCACGATCACTTCGATGCCGGTGCGCCCGCGCTCGAGCACGCGCGTCAGTCCTCCTGTTTTGCGCTCGAGATGAAAGCGCAGCGACAATTCATGCATGTGAACGAAGGTCAGATAGGCAAGCTTGCGCACCGCATGCATCGCGACCTTGGCAAACAGCCCGTCGCGAAGCTGAGTGAGCACCATCATAACGATGCGTATGCCGCCGTAACTCAGCGTCATGATGAGCGGCGATGCGATCAGCCAGAGCCACCAATTCGCGCCCTGCGCTGGCGCGGTATCCACACCTGTCAGCGCGTCGATCGCCCATTTGAAGGTGAACGGCACCGCAAGCGTCGCGACCTTGGCGATCAGCAACAGCACCATCGACCAGACGACGCGCATCTTGAGATCGGCACGGTCGCCCGGCCAGATATACGGCCAAAGATGGATCAGCGTGCCAAGCAGCGTCGCCTTCTCTGCTGCGGCGATGTCGGTCTGGTCCGGCTGAGCGGGAATCGAAGAATGCGGGTGCGCCATCAGATGGCTCATATAGATCGTTTAGCCCTGTCTCGCACCCCTTTACGGCGATTCTTTTCCTTGATGGCCCATGCTTGATTGCCCGTCTTGACGATGACGCAATGCGATGCCACATCGCCCTCATGACCAAAACTACGAAAACAATCAAAACCGTCTGCGTCTATTGCGGCTCAGGCCCCGGCACCAATCCCAATTTCATCAAGTCCGCGACCGCATTTGGCAAGACACTCGCGGAGAACGGCGTTGGCCTCGTTTACGGAGGCGGCTCCATCGGCCTGATGGGCGCAGTCGCAACCGGCGCACTTGATGCCGGCGGCAATGTCACAGGCATCATTCCGGATTTTCTCACCGCGCGGGAAAATGCGCTCAAACGCGCGCAGGAATTGATCGTCACCCCGGACATGCACACACGCAAGCAGCTGATGTTCGAGCGCTCCGACGCGTTCGTCGCGTTCCCCGGCGGCATCGGCACGCTGGAAGAACTCGTCGAACAAATGACGTGGGCACAGCTCGGCCGCCACACCAAACCGATCCTGATGGCGAACATCGACGGTTTCTGGAATCCGCTGCTGGCTCTGCTCGCGCACATGAAGGACACGCAATTCATCCGCGCGAATCTCACGGTGGATATTCTCACCGCCGATCGCGTGGACGATATTCTGCCGAGACTTGAGAAAGCCGCCGCGCAAATGCCTGAAGCGACCAAGCTGATGGAAGCGGGCGTTGCGAGCAAGCTTTGAGACGCGTCACGCGGATGGCATATCTTCCTTCAAAAACGTCACGACCTCGATGCGATTGCCGTCCGGGTCGGTGACGAAGGCTGCATAATATTTCACGCTGAAATGCGGGCGCTGTCCCGGCGCGCCGTCATCTTTCCCACC
>JAPLPA010000210.1 GCA_026400415.1 Afipia sp.
GCCGGGATGATGACTTCATCGCCGGGATTCAAAGTGGCCATCAGCGCGTTGTAAAGCACCTGCTTGCCGCCAGTGCCGACTGTGATCTGGCTCTGCTTGTAGGTGAGTCCGTTCTCGCGCTGAAACTTCGCGATCACCGCGTCCTTCAGTTCCGGAATGCCATCGACCGCCGTGTATTTCGTCTTGCCGGCTTCAATCGCGTGAATGGCCGCGAGCTTGATGTTGGCCGGCGTGTCGAAATCGGGTTCGCCTGCGCCGAGGCCGATGACGTTGCGGCCCGCGGCTTTGAGCTGACGTGCTTTATCCGTCACCGCGATGGTCGCGGACGGCTTCACACGGTCAAGCGCAGCGGACAGAAACGGCATCATGATCTCCTGATTGTGGGAATTGCGAAGGTTTAGATTCGCGAAATTCAAGCGAGCAAAACCACAGTAAAGCGCTGCGCCCTGCATCGCAAGAACAGAGGCTGGAATGAGCAAAACTCGTGATCCGCTTTAGGAAACATTAAAAGCAAGCACCTAGGATCGGCGCAACATTCATAAAGTTATGCTCGCAAATGGCCGATTTCTGGCTTTCCATCACATCGACGCTGCGAACCGGCGACTGGCTCACGGCGGAGCGCGCGCGCTACTACAGCGTGATCTTGCTGACGGTCTGTGTGGTGGCACTCACCGCCTGGGTCGTGATGTCCGACCGCATGGTCGATCCCAACGGCAAACCGATCGGGACGGATTTCTCGAACCCTTACGCCGCCGGCAAGCTCGCCTTGGGCGGACGCGCGGCGGATGCCTATCAGCCTGCACTTCAACATGCAGCGGAGAAAGCCGTATTCGACGGACGCGATGTGCCATTCTACGGCTGGCACTATCCGCCGTTCTTTTTCGCGGTCGCCATTGTGGTCGCTGCCGTTCCCTATGCGTGGGGACTATTTATCTGGCTCGCGACAAGTCTGGCCGCTTATCTCGCGGTGCTGCGCGCCATCATTCCGCGTTCAGAGACTTGGCTAATCGCGCTCGCCTTTCCTGCGGTGTTCGTCAATATCGGTCACGGGCAGAACGGATTTCTCACAGCGGCGCTGCTCGGCGGCGCGCTGCAACTGATGGATCGCCGGCCGTGGCTGTCTGGCGTGCTAATCGGCATGCTGGCGTACAAGCCGCAATTCGGTATTTTGATTCCGCTTGCTCTGCTTGCATCGCAGCGCTGGTCGGTGATCGCTGCGGCAGGTGCCACGGTTGCTGCCCTTGTGGTCGCATCGACTCTGGCGTTCGGAACGAACATCTGGCGCGCGTTTCTGGACTCAACATCATTCACGCAAAACGTTGTTCTCGAACAGGGCGGCACCGGCTGGGAGAAAATCCAGTCGATTTTTTCGGCGCTGCGATCTTGGGGTTGTGGAATCGAGACTGCCTATGCGGCGCAGTTTTTCCTCGCACTTCTTTTGACGGCGAGCATCGTGTGGCTCTGGCGCAGCGATGCGGCGTTCGAACTGAAAGCGTCTGCACTCGCGACCGCAAGCCTGCTCGCACCGCTTGGTCTGTGCCGCTGCTTTCGCGCAGCATCGCGGGTGTCACCTTCATTCCGCTAGGACTGATCGCGATGCTCACGCTCTATGCCGTGACGATGCGCCGCGCTGCATGCGATCTCGGACATGTGAGCCACGCCAAGCGCAAATTCGCGCAAGCGTGATTCGGCAGCGCCATTTTTGAAAATTATTCTTTTCTGAAATCACTGCACTGCGGTGCAATTCGACTATTTCCAGTTCCCGGCCCTTGCGGGCGAGCACCCCGAACCTCATTGTCAGTGGATTGGGGAAGCCAAGGCTAGATCGGCGAATGTACAAACTCTATTCGATGCAGCGCTCCGGTAACAGCTACAAGGTCCGCCTTGCGCTGGCTCTGCTTGACGCGCCTTACAAGGCCATCGAAGTCGACATTCTGCATGGCGATAGCCGGACGCCGGAATTCCTCGCGAAAAATCCCAGCGGTCAGGTGCCGCTGCTCGAAGTTGCTGAAGGCCGCTATCTCGCCGAGTCGAACGCTATCTTGTGGTACGTGGCTGGCGGCACGCCGCTGGCACCCGAAGATCGCATCGACCGCGCCGAAGCGCTGCAATGGATGTTCTTTGAGCAGCACGCGCTGGAGCCGAGTGTCGGTGCTGCCTATTTCTGGCTGGTGCTGGTGCGCGGCGGCCG
>JAPLPA010000526.1 GCA_026400415.1 Afipia sp.
CGCGCCCGGCGCTTGCGGCGGCGGCCCGGTGCCGTGCCTTGTTCGGGACCGCTGCCATCTGTGGTCTGGTCGGCATGCCGCTCGATCCGGACAGCGGGAAGAATCGGGATGGTGGCCGTCATCTCCTTCGGAGCGGCTTCCATGCCCAGACCGGCGCGCCGTAACGCAGCGTCTACCGGAAATTCGACGATGATCCCCATAACTCTCTCTCCCGGCCGTCTCAGCCAAGCTCAATGGGCCGACGGCACCGGGTCATTAAGGCGAAGCATGGTTAACGGGTTATTAAAGAGCGCTGGATAACGTCGGCCCGACATTCACCCCCCTTTGCGTACCCTGGCATGACGGCACCCCCGATGTTTCACGGCTTTGATGGCCTGATGACACTTTCCCGGCGCGAGGGCGTCGATATTCGTCCGACGCTTTTGCGCGTGCTGACCGATCTCTATGTCCAGACTCCTAGTCATTCACGCGATGAAGATCGCCAGTTCGTCGAACTGGCATCGCGATTGATCGACGAAGGGGACGATGCGACGCGGGCGGCTGTCAGCGCGCGGCTCTCGATTTATCCGAATACGCCGCGGGAGTTACAATGGAAACTCGGACTGCGAACCAGCCTCGATGATCGGCTGTCGCGCTACGTGCTAAGTCCACCCATCAGCACAGAAGAACCCGAGGCGAATGTCGATTTAGTCATTGCGCCGCAAGCGACCACAGCGCCAACGCTCTCGATGAAGCCCGATGACGCGTCGCAGCTGATCACAATGTTCGTCGCGGCAAACGCGTCCGAGCGTCATCAGATTTTACATAACCTGACCGACGCACCGCTGAAGCCTTCAACCCGCGTCGATCCGCGCCGTGCTGCGCGCGCGCTTCCTGCTCTCGAGCAGCATGCGATGGCGCGGAATATGGAGGGCTTTACGGCTGAACTGGCCGATGCGTTGATCCTGACTTCGCAGGTCGCAAACCAGATTGTCAACGACAACGGCGGCGAAGCGCTGGCCTGCGCTCTGAAAACACTCGACATGCCGGCCGATGCCTTTCAGCGCGTCCTGTTGTTTCTAAATCCAGCGCTCGGCGCGTCGGTGATGGATGTCTATCGTCTGGCACGCCTCTACGACACCATCACCGAGAGAGCGGCATTGATCCTGCTGTCTGCGTGGCGCGGCGCGTCGCTCGCCTCAACGCGTGCGAAATACCGCGCCGGGCACTATGACGACGAGAGGGCTCGCGCACGCCCCGCAGCACCCCAGGCAAGGCCTTCGGCTCAACCCTCAGTCAATGCGGCAACGCGCACGACCTCACGTGGATAAAAAATTTCGTCTTTGCTAGTTTTTAGCAAGATCGAGGAAGTGGCGGCCTTCCCTGTCCTCGACCTCGATGATCCAGACGTCGGGATCGAAACCAATCTCTTTCGTCAGACGGGCTTCCACCGTGGCCTCGTCGACGGATTGCGGGGGCGACTGTATGAAAATACGCTCGATGGGTCGGCTGTCGTCGTAAGTCGATTGCGGCGCGGGTACAAACAATAACGCCTTGCCATCCATGAGCGCGATCTTGACGAATACTGCGCCCGCTTCCTCAGCTCCACGCCTTCGGACAGCACCAAAAATACCTACGCCCTGGCAACGCCGCAGATAGCCCGCCACCCATATCGCTGTCTTGAGTCTCATGTGAACGACGTTAGGCCAGCGTCGCGTACGATGCCAGTCGTGCGGTATATTGCGTGAATTATTCGATCGGCCGACCAGTGAGGACCACCAGGTCGCGGATCAGCCTGTCCGATATCTGCCCGGTGACAGGTTGCTTGCGATCGCGCTCGAACTTCTGGATTGCGGCCGTCGTTTCAGGCCCGACAACTCCGGTCGGCTTCAACTGTCCGTAGCCATATTCCGTCAATGCCCGCTGGATCGCAGCAACACGGCGCGTCGAGACGATCAGATCGCCGACGGGATCGTTTTTCAGAGCCGGAATTGCAGCGGGAGGGCGTGGCGGAGCAGCACTGGCCGCCGGCAATGAGGGCTTGCTCGAGATGACCGGCTGTTCAACGGGCTTTGTCTCGGAGCGCACTTCAGCGTCGGATGGGCGAACGCGCGGTATTGGTGCCTGTGTGGCTGCCGGTACAGCCGGCGAAGCCAAGGGCGTCAAGCCGAACATGGGCGCGGGATGACGGCCTGGCTGCAAGAAGAGTGCGTTGGCGACGATACCGAATACGACGATGGCGGCCGCAGCGCCTGCCAGTGTATCCTTCGGGCTATGCAGCAGCACGCGCATGACAAGCCCGCGCTCAGGCTCGATTGCAACCGCAGCAGACCGCCGACGGCGGGGCTTTTCGTCGTCCATAATGATCTGTCTAGGCACGTTTCTTCACCTGTTGGTCTTGAATGTCAGCGCGAGGCAACGGCGCGAGCGTCGCGATGTTGCTCGATGAATCGGCAAGCGGCGGCGTGAATGCAATCGGCAGCGCAACCGCGACCGTGGTGCCCTCGTCGATCTTGCTGTCGAACGTCATTTCACCGCCATGCATCGCGACAAGGCTCTTGACGATCGAGAGGCCGAGACCCGTTCCTTCATGGCGGCGCTGATAGGTCTTTCCAGCCTGGAAAAACGGATCGCCGACACGCTTGAGATCCTCTGCACCGATGCCGACGCCGGTATCGATCACGCGCAGAACAAAGCGCGGGCCCTCGACCGACGCTTCGACTTTCACTTTACCGCCACGCTCGGAGAACTTGATCGCGTTGGAGACGAGATTGAGCACGATCTGCTTGAAGGCACGCGGATCGCCGGTGATTTGCGGCAGGTCGGCGGATGCGCGAGTGACGATATCGATGCCACCTTCCCGCGCCTTCAACACCATCAGATTACAGCAGCTGACGAGCGACTCGCGCGGCGAAAACAACTCGGGCAGGATTTCGAAATTACCGCTTTCCATCTTCGACATGTCGAGAATGCCGTTGACGACCGACAACAGATGCTGGCCGGACTCGTTGATCAGCTTGGCGTATTCCTGACGACGCGCCGCGTCGATGCGCAGTTCGTCCTCATGGACGATCATTTCCGAGAATCCGATGATGGCGTTCAACGGCGTGCGAAGTTCGTGGCTCATGGTCGCAAGGAAGCGCGACTTCGATGCGCCGGCACGTTCGGCCTCCATGCGCGCGGCATCGATTGCGTGTTCTTGCTGCTTGCGGTCGGTAACATCGCGCATCACCGCGACCACTTCCGAGCCATGCTCCGAACTCGATGCTGCGTCGATTGGACGGCAGCGCATTTCGA
>JAPLPA010000029.1 GCA_026400415.1 Afipia sp.
GTCGCCCATATATTTATCGATAGTGCCCTTGCGGTCGAGGATCGCATTGGTCAACGGCGTCAGGAAGCGGTTCATCAGGGACGTAAGACCTTGCGGATCGTGTTTGAAAGACTCCGAAATGGTCGTAAAGCCGCGCACATCGCTGAACATGATCGTCATGTCGCGCTCTTCGCCGCCAAGCACGAGTTTCTCAGGCGATTGCGCAAGTTGTTCGACAAGAGCCGGCGAGAGATATTGACCGAACGCGGATCGGATGCGGCGGCGTTGCTTTTGCTCGCTGAAGTAACTGCTGAACACCAGAACGAGGTAGATACCGGTGCTGGAAACAAGCGGAAAGGTGAAGTCAATCAATAGGTTACGGTAGGTATAAAAATACCACGCGGTTCCGATTAGGAAGCTAACGATCACACTGCCGAATGTGAGAAGCAGAATTGGACGCAAGATCGGCGTGAGCCAGATGATTGCGCCTGCAAACAGAATAGCGACAAGAATTTCCGCACCGATGGCATAGTTCGGCTGCGACAGGATTGAACCTGTTAATGCACTCTCCAGAACTTGCGCATGGACTTCGACACCCGGCATGACGGGATCAAGCGGCGTCGTTTTCAAATCGAGCAGTCCGACAGCGGATGTTCCGATGAGGATCAACTTGCGTGAGATGACATCTTTCCCGATTTTTCCGTCGAGAACATCTGACGCTGACACGAAACGTTTTGGATCATGCCGCGAGAAATGAACCCACAGCTGACCGTTACGATCGGTTGGCAGTTCAAAGCCAGGTACACCGACGCTACGCATTCCCGCTTCGTCGGACTTCACGAGGATCGTGTTTGATTTCGTTACGAGACGTAACATTTCAAACGTCAGCGACGGCATCAGGTCGCCCTGCGCTACCATGACCATCGGGACGCGACGGACAATACCGTCGCGCTCGGTCTTGATTGTGAAAAGTCCGCGTCCGGGCGAAGCTTCCTCAAGTATCGGAACGTTGCGCAGCAGACCCGGAAAGTCGAAAAGGAAAGGTCGCGGGTCGCCGCCAATTGTGGCCAGTCCCGTCAATGGCAATTTGAGATCGGAACGTGCCGCCGGGTAAGGTAATCCGGATTCGCCCAGAACAACCGGCGACTTTCGCAAAACATCCGCAAAGACTTGATCGTTACTGGGCAGGGATTTCAATTTGCTTCGTGTCTCGTCGTCAAGATTTGGGAAAGTCTCCGCTGCAAGACCTGGCGACATCCGGTCGGGCTCGGCGAAAACGATATCGAATGCAATGACGGCAGCGTCGAGGTCAGTTAGCCGTTGCACCAGATCGGCGACACGGGTCCGCGGCCACGGCCATTGACCGAATTTACCCAAGCTCTTCTCGTCGATGTCGATGATGACAACTGGCCGCGACGTGACCTTGCGAGGCTCAAGATGCTGATAGCCATCGAAGGTTCGGACACGCAGTTCTTCAAGTGGCGGCGGATCCCAGACGCGCAATGCAACGAATGCAAATATAAGAAAAATACAAAAGATCCGGGCGTAGCCGAACACTCGCGCATATCGTCGCAGCCGCTTCATGTCGATCGAACCGTGCCCGCGGGCACGCCTGCCCGCTATTTTTCCCGGAAAGCACGCATGAGCTGATCGCTCAGCGGCTTTGCGAGGTAGGATAGCATAGTGCGATCGCCGGTTTGCACAAATGCCTCGACCGGCATGCCGGGGATAAGCCTGACGTCACCCAGCCTTGCCACCTCATCCGGAGGTATCGAGACCCGGATCGTATAATAGCTCTGTCCCGTGCGCTGGTCGACCGTGGTATCGGGCGAAATCCGGCGGATGGTCCCGTTCAATTCAGGCGTTGTGCGCTGGTTAAAAGCCGACAACCGCAGCAGGGTTTTCTGGCCTATTCGAAGTTGATCGATGTCCTGCGGATTGACCTTGGCCTCGACGGATAGATTGTCCGCCTCTGGGACGATCAACATGATCGCGTCGCCCGCCGTGATGACGCCTCCGACCGTGTGGACGGTCGATTGCAAAACCATGCCGTCCTGCGGAGCGCGAATGTCGATGCGGCGCAACTGGTCTTCCGCAGTCACCTTGCGCTCGACATATTCGCCGATCTTGTCGTTGATCTCGCGCATGTCCTTGGACACTTCGCTCGAGAGGTCCTTGTCGATCTGAATGATCTGCAATTCGGTTTCAGCAATCTTACCTTTTGGCTGGGCCTTCTGCGCGATGAATTGGGCGCGGTCGCCATCCAGCCGTGTTGCGTCGCGCTCAAGCGTCGTCAGTCTGGAAATCTGAACAAGGTTTTTTGCGAAGAGATCGCGAACGCCGACGAGTTCTTTTTGGATGAGTTCGATCTCGCGCGACTTGGCGTTTTCCTGTGCGGTAAGGCCGCCAATTTCTTCTTTCAACTGTGCAATGCGCTCGTTCAATTGAGCCTTTTGGCCGGCGCGACCGGATGATCGGACGTCGAACAGCTTGATTTCGTTTGCGACCAGTGACTTGACATCAGGATCGCTCATTGAGTCCATGATCTGCGGCGGAAATGTAATATGATCCGCGCCTTCTTGCTCAGCGGTCAGGCGCGCGGCACGCGCCTGAAGGCCATTCAATTGCTTCGTGACGATCGCAAGGCTGGCCTTTGTAACGGTATCGTCGAGGCGAACCACGACGTCTCCCGCCTTGACGCGATCGCCGTCACGCGCCCTCACCTCGCCGACAACACCGCCCGTCGGGTGCTGAACCTTCTTGACGTTGGAATCGACCACAATCGATCCCGGCGCAATCAACGCACCTGAAATTTGCGCCGTCGAGGCCCATCCGCCGATGCCGCAGGTCAACAACGTCACGACCGCAAGCCCGACAATCAGATGGAGGCGAATTGATTTTCGCGATCCCGGAACATCGAGGTTCTCAAAAATCGAGATTTTTTCAAGCAGCGTTACGACCCTGTCGAGAATGGCGCGAAACTTCTGCTCAACAACTTTGAGGCTTGGAAGCTTCGACGTTAAAAGCTTCAGGTCTGAAATCTTATGGCGCAAAAATTTCAGGATCGAAAGTTTTAGGCCTGAAAGATTCAGCGCTGGATATTTCAGGCGTGGAATTTTCAAACGGGGAAGTTTCTTCATTTGGTTCCTCCCGCGTCGGAAACTATCTTGATCGGCGGCGGCGTGCCTGCCGGACGCTGCAATACCTGCCCCAGAACAGATTCTTTTGGCCCGAAGGCCTGAGCACGGCCATCCTTGAGCACTACGTCACCTTCGCTATCGAGATTGGAATTCGGCTCATCGAGTACGATGAGGAATGGATTGCCGTATAGTGCCCGCGCAAGCGCGATGCGCTGTGCCTGACCTGCCGACAGAACGCTGCCCTGATCGCCGATTTGCGTGTCGTAACTGTCTTTCATTCCGATAATCAGCTCATGAACACCGCCGTCACGTGCAGCGGCGATGATGGCGTCAGAATTCGGATTCTCCTCAAAGCGCGAAATGTTTTGGGCAATCGTGCCGGAAAACAATTCGACG
>JAPLPA010000009.1 GCA_026400415.1 Afipia sp.
CAAGGCGTTTCGGAAGAAGATTATCGCGCGCGATTGGCGTTCGAGATCGACGTCATCACGCGCATGAATTATTCGGGCTACTTCCTGATCGTCGCCGACTTCATTCAATGGGCGAAGGCCGAAGGCATTCCGGTGGGGCCGGGCCGTGGTTCGGGCGCGGGCTCCCTTGTGGCCTATGCGCTGACAGTGACCGACCTCGATCCAATCAGGTTTGGCCTCTTGTTCGAGCGCTTTCTAAATCCCGAGCGCGTCTCGATGCCGGATTTCGATATCGATTTCTGTCAGGAGCGGCGCGGCGAAGTCATCGACTATGTGCAGCAGCGCTATGGCCGCGATCAGGTCGGCCAAATCATCACTTTCGGCACGCTTCAGGCGCGCGGCGTGCTGCGCGATGTCGGCCGCGTGTTGCAGATGCCTTACGGGCAGGTCGATCGCCTCACCAAGCTCGTTCCGCAAAATCCTGCCGCACCTGTCACGCTGTCGGCTGCGATTGCGGGCGAACCCAAGCTGCAGGCATTTCGCGACGAAGACCCGGTGGTGGCGCGCGCCTTCGACATCGCGATGCGTCTCGAAGGGTTGACGCGCCATGCTTCCACGCACGCAGCAGGCATCGTGATCGGCGACAGGCCGCTCAGCGAACTCGTGCCGATGTATCGCGATCCGAAATCCGACATGCCGGTGACTCAATTCAATATGAAGTGGGTTGAGCCTGCGGGGCTGGTGAAATTCGACTTTCTCGGATTGAAAACCCTCACTGTGCTCGATCTCGCCGTGAAGCTGCTCAAGCAGCGCGGTGTCGAGGTCAATCTCGCGACGCTGCCGTTGGACGACAAACCGAGTTTCGAGATGTTGTCGCGCGGCGATGTGGTTGGCGTGTTCCAGGTTGAAAGTCAGGGCATGCGGCGCGCGCTCGTCGATATGCGCCCCGACCGTTTCGAGGACATTATCGCGCTGGTTGCGCTCTATCGTCCGGGTCCGATGGCGAATATCCCGACCTACTGCGCGCGCAAGCACGGCGACGAGGAGCCGGAATATCTGCACCCGATGCTCGAGCCGATTCTGAAAGAGACGTTCGGCGTTATCATCTATCAGGAACAGGTGATGCAGATCGCGCAGGTGATGGCGGGCTTCACGCTCGGCGATGCTGATCTGTTGCGCCGCGCGATGGGCAAGAAAATCCGCAAGGAGATGGAGCAGCAGCGCAAGCGCTTCGTCTCCGGCGCGGTCGAGCGCGGCATTCCGAAAGGCCATGCCGACACGATTTTCGAATTGCTTGCGAAGTTCGCCGACTACGGTTTCAACAAGAGCCATGCGGCGGCCTACGCGCTGGTGTCGTACCAGACCGCGTGGATGAAGGCGCATTACCCAGTCGAGTTCATCGCAGCCTCGATGACGCTCGACATGAACAACACCGACAAGCTGTCGGAGTTTCGCGCTGAGGCGCAGAAGCTCGGTCTCAAAGTGGAAGCGCCGAACATCAATCGGTCGGGGGCAACGTTCGAGGTGTCAGGCGACACCATCTTCTACGCGCTTGCAGCGCTGAAGGGCGTCGGCGCGCAGGCGGTCGAAATGATCGTGGAAGCGCGCGCCGACAAGGCGTTTACGTCGCTGGCTGACTTTGCATCGCGTGTGCACCCGCGCGCGCCTGCCAGCGCGGGCACGAAGCAGTAACTTCGGGTCAGAACGACATGTTCGGCGGGATGGCGGACGCGCCCGCGATCGTGCTGCCGAATATCGAGCCGTGGTTGCCTGCCGACCGTCTGCGCCGCGAATACGATGCCATTGGGTTCTTTTTGTCGGGTCACCCTCTCGACGATTACGCAGTGGCGCTGAAACGTCTTCGCGTTCAATCGTGGGGCGAGTTTTCTCGCGCGGTCAAAACAGGTGCGACGGCGGGGCGTGTCGCCGCCACGATTTTGTCGCGCATGGAACGCCGCACGAAAACCGGCAACAAGATGGGTATCATCGGCCTCTCGGATCCGACCGGTCACTTCGAGGCCGTGCTGTTTTCCGAAGGTCTCGCGCAATATCGCGACGTGCTGGAGCCGGGAACGGCTGTTCTGCTGCAACTCGGCGCTGAACTGCAGGGCGAAGACGTGCGCGCGCGCATCCTCCATGCCGAACCGCTGGACGATGCTGCCGCCAAAACGCAGAAGGGCTTGCGGATATTCCTGCGCGACGACAAGCCACTGGAATCCATTTCCAAGAGACTTGAGGCACAACCCGCGTCCGCCGGAAATGGGAACCGTGTCCAGAGCGCCAAACCCGCCGCCGCCGGAAGCAGCGAAGGCGAGGTCACGGTGGTGATGATGCTCGATCTCGAGACCGAGGTGGAATTGAAGCTGCCGGGGCGATTCCGTGTCTCGCCGCAGATCGCCGGTGCCATCAAGGCTGTTGCGGGCGTGGTGGACGTCCAGACCGTCTAAATCCCGCTAAATGGCCGGTTTTACGGGCTAAATAAGCCGTCCTACGGCGGGTATTACCTTGCTTCTAGGGGTATGCGCCGCTATATCGACGCCATCACTCACGCGGACTTTGGCGTTCGGCCCCGACAATGGGCCATCGACGCCTTCCGGTGGCCCATTACGGGTCCACACGTCCGCGGCGGATCAACCGGAGAAGACTATGGCGTTACCTGAATTCTCAATGCGTCAGCTATTGGAAGCTGGCGTACATTTCGGCCACCAATCCCATCGCTGGAATCCCAAAATGGCGGATTTCATCTTTGGTGCCCGCAACAACATTCACATCATCGATCTCGCGCAGACCGTGCCGCTGCTTCACCGCGCGCTGCAGGCTGTCAGCGACACCGTCGCCAAGGGCGGCCGCGTGCTGTTCGTCGGCACCAAGCGTCAGGCGCAGGATGGCATCGCGGAAGCCGCCAAGCGTTCGGCACAGTACTTCGTCAATTCGCGCTGGCTCGGCGGTACGCTGACCAACTGGAAAACCATCTCTGGTTCGATCAAGCGCCTTCGCCACCTCGAAGAGATGCTGGGTGCTGGCGAGGCCTCACAATACACCAAGAAGGAACGCCTCACGCTTCAGCGCGAGCGCGACAAGCTCGACCGTTCGCTCGGCGGCATCAAGGACATGGGCGGTCTTCCCGACCTGATCTTCGTGATCGACACCAACAAGGAAGACATCGCGATTCAGGAAGCCAACCGCCTGAACATTCCGGTCGCCGCCATCGTCGACACCAATTGCGATCCAAAGGGCATTTCCTATGTCGTTCCGGGCAATGACGACGCCGGCCGCGCCATCGGTCTGTATTGCGATCTCATTGCTCGCGCTGTCATCGACGGCATTTCGCGCGCGCAGGGCAATTCCGGCGTCGATGTCGGCGCAATGGCCAATCCGGCTCCGGAAGTCGCAGCAGCGCCCGTCGGCTTCCAGGGTCTTGCGGGTCCGCGTGGCGTTGCCGACGACCTCAAGAAGCTCACCGGCGTGTCTGGCCCTATCGAGAAGAAGTTCAACGATCTCGGCATCTTCCATTACTGGCAGCTGGCCGAACTCGATCACGACACCGCTCACAAGATCGGCGAAGAAGTCGGTCTTCCAGGCCGCGCCGATGGCTGGGTTGCCCAGTCCAAGGCGATGACTGCCGAAGCGGAATAAGCCGCACATTTATCTCGCGACCGGTTCATCCGGTCGCGAAACTTCCCGACCAACTAAATCCTGCGCGTCGAAATTTTTGGCTTGCCAGCAATCGCTGCGCCGCACGGCCCGCACAGGCAAAGGAACTTCAAGATGGCGACAATCACAGCAGCAATGGTCAAGGATCTGCGCGAGACAACCGGCGCGGGCATGATGGATTGCAAGGGCGCACTCAACGAGACTGGCGGCGATATGCAGGCGGCCATCGACTGGCTGCGCAAGAAGGGCCTGTCGAAAGCAGCCAAGAAATCGGGGCGCGTTGCGGCCGAAGGTCTGGTTGCAGCGATTACGGCGGGCCCGAAGGGCGCGCTTGTCGAAGTGAACTCCGAGACGGATTTCGTCGCACGCAACGAGCAGTTCCAGGGTCTGGTCAAGATGATCGGGCAGGTCGCACTCGATGCCGGCGCGGACGTTGAGAAAATCAAGACTGCGAAAGTCGGCAATGTCACGGTCGAGGCTGCCATCAATGACGCCATCGCCACGATCGGCGAGAACATGACGCTGCGCCGCGCGGCGTCGCTCTCGGTAAAAGACGGTGTCGTCGCAAGCTACGTCCACAACGCGGTGATCGACGGTCTCGGCAAAATGGGTGTTCTGGTGGCGCTCGAATCCACCGGCAAGAAGGATGAACTTGCAACGCTCGGCAAGCAAATCGCGATGCATGTTGCGGCCTCCAATCCGCAGGCGCTCGATGCCGCAGGACTCGATCCGGACGTGGTTCGCCGCGAGAAGGACGTGATGGCTGACAAATACCGCCAGCAGGGCAAGCTGGATGCGATGATCGAGAAGATCGTCGAATCGGGGCTCAAGACCTACTACAAGGAAGTGACCCTGCTGGAGCAGGCTTTCATCCACGACAGCGCCAAGACAGTGGCGCAGGCCGTGAAAGAAGCTGAGGGCAAGGTTGGCGCGCCTGTGAAGGTCACGGGATTTGTGCGCTATGCTCTGGGCGAGGGAATCGAGAAGCAGGAATCCGATTTCGCAGCCGAAGTGGCCGCCGCCGCCGGACAAGGGTGATCGGATAAATCCGCGAGGTTCGCGGACCATGCGCTCGGCCTGAAAAGAGTGAGCGAAAGCAAGATGGGTGAACCGGCTTACCGGCGTGTCGTCATCAAGGTCTCCGGCGAATACCTCGCGGGGGACCAGCCGTTCGGCATTCATCAGCCCACCATCGACCGCATTGCCGGCGACCTCATCAAGGCGCGAGAACTCGGCGTGGAAGTCGCTGTTGTGGTCGGCGGCGGAAACATTTTCCGCGGCGTCGAAGTGTCATCGCGCGGCGTGTCGCGCACGACCGGCGATACGATGGGCATGCTGGCCACGGTGATGAATTGTCTCGCGCTGGAATCGGCGCTGAGCCGCAAGGGACAATCGGCGCGCGTGTTGTCAGCGTTGGTGATGCCGGAAGTTTGCGAACTGTTCACGACCGGATCTGCGCATCGCTATCTCGCAGAGGGCCGGATCGTTCTGCTCGCGGGCGGAACCGGCAATCCGTTTTTCACGACCGACACCACGGCGGTGTTGCGCGCCGCAGAAATCGGGGCGCAGGCTGTATTAAAGGCCACCAATGTGGATGGCGTTTACAGCGCCGATCCGAAAATCGACAAATCCGCCAAACGGTTCGACCGCCTGACGCATTCGCAGGCTGTTAAAGGTGGCTATAAGGTGATGGACGCGACGGCCTTCGCGCTTGCCCGCGAAACCTCGTTGCCTATCATCGTGTTTTCAATCGCGGAACCCGGTTCGATCGGCGCTATTCTGGCCGGCAAGGGCAAAGGCACGATTGTCGCCGGATAAAGTTTCTTAAGGAGCAACGTGATGGCGTCCGATACATTCGATCTCAACGACCTCAAGCGCCGCATGGATGGCGCTACGGCTGCGCTGAAGCACGAACTCGGCGGGTTGCGTACCGGGCGCGCCGCGATCTCGATGGTCGAGCCGGTTCAGGTCGAAGCCTACGGCTCCCATATGCCGCTCAATCAGGTCGCAACCGTGAGCGTGCCCGAACCGCGCCTGCTGTCGGTGCAGGTGTGGGACAAGTCGATGGTCAAGGCGGTGGAAACCGCAATCGTCAATTCCAATTTGGGTCTGAGCCCTGCGACGGAAGGGCAGGTCATTCGGCTGCGCATTCCGGAACTCAACGAAGATCGCCGCAAGGAATTGGTCAAAGTCGCGCATAAGTATGCGGAAGCCGCACGCGTCGCGATCCGCCATGTGCGCCGGGACGGCCTCGACATCGTCAAGAAACTCCAGAAGGACGGCAAGATGTCCGAAGACGAGCAGGGCCGGCATGAAGGTGGCGTTCAGAAAGCCACCGATGCGGCGATTGCGGAAGTCGACAAGTTGCTCGGCACCAAAGAAAAAGAAATCCTGACGGTCTAACGAAAAGTTTCTGAAAGACGTCACAATGTCGAACGGCGCCATGCCACTGCCAGCGGAATCGGATCACTCCGAAATGCCCCGGCATGTCGCGATCATCATGGACGGCAATGGGCGCTGGGCAGCCGCACGAGGTCTTCCGCGTGCTGAAGGCCATCGCCGTGGCGTGGAAGCGTTGCGGAAGGTTGTGCGCGCAGCAGGTGAACTCGGCATTTCATATCTGACGATTTTTTCGTTCAGCTCCGAGAACTGGTCGCGGCCGGCGAGCGAGATCGGCGATCTGTTCGGGTTGCTGCGACGCTTCATCCGCAACGATCTGGCATCGTTGCACAGCGACGGCGTTCGCGTGCGTGTCATCGGAGAACAAAGTGGACTTGAGCCGGATATTTTGGCGCTGCTGAAAGAGGCCGAAGACCTCACCCGCAACAACACCCGCTTCACGCTGGTCGTCGCGTTCAACTACGGTTCGCGGCAGGAAATCGCCAACGCGGCACAGCGTCTCGCGCAGGAAGTGGCCGACGGCAAACGCGATGTCGCAAGCATTACCACCGACGCGCTTGGTCATTATCTCGATGCGCCGGATGTGCCCGATCCCGATCTGATTATCCGTACCAGCGGCGAACAACGGCTATCGAATTTTCTGATGTGGCAGGCTGCTTACAGCGAGCTTGTGTTCGTGCCGATCCACTGGCCGGATTTTGACAAGGCCGCACTTGAAGGTGCGATCAAGGAATATGCGAGCCGTGAGCGCCGCTTTGGCGGTCTCGTTGCGAAAACCGGGTCGTGAGCGGCGTGGCGCCGGACGCGGCGAAAACGTCGAGCAACCTTTTCATCCGCGTCATTGCTGCGCTCATCCTTGCGCCGCTCACGATCATGGTTGTGTTTGCGGGCGGATGGTTATGGATTCTGCTCGTCACGGCTGTCGCGGTGGGATTGTTTTACGAGTGGCACACCATCGTCAATCCAAAGCGTGAGCCGCGCGTTTTCGCCGTCGGCGTGATTGCACTTGAGCTGATTGGCCTTGCATTATGGTTCGGATGGAACGGCGTCGCATTCGCGACAGCCATCATCGCGCCAACGCTTATTGCGTTTTTATCGCCCGAGCGGCGCGGATGGAATGTCGGCGGCTTTGTCTATGCGGCTGCGGCCTTGATTGCATCGGTGCTGGTGCGTCTCGATCCCGCGATTGGATTCTACGCGCTGGTCTTTCCGCTGCTGATCGTGTGGGTCACCGACATCGGTGGTTATTTTGCAGGCCGCACTTTCGGCGGGCCTAAACTCGCGCCCCGTATCAGCCCGAAGAAGACATGGGCGGGCGCGATTGGCGGTCTGGTACTCAGCATCGTCATCGCTCTCGCTGCGGCGTGGCTCGGATGGGGACGTCTCGTTCCAATTCTGATCGTTGGAATATTACTATCCGTCGTGTCGCAGTTCGGCGATCTGTTCGAATCCTGGGTCAAACGCCAGTTCGACGTGAAGGATTCCAGCCAGATAATTCCCGGGCATGGCGGTCTTTTGGACCGGCTCGACGGTTTTGTCGCAGCGATAGTCTTCGCAGCGATCTTCGGTTTTATGCGCGCCGGCCTCGATGGTGTCGGTCGCGGTTTCATGATGTGGTGAAGCGATGAATTCAGTCCCGTTGAACACAAACCAGCATGCACTGACGAAAGACCGCGTCGTCACGATTTTGGGCGCCACTGGTTCGATCGGTCAAAGCACCGTCGACCTCATCCGGCGCGCGCCGGAGAAATTCCGCGTCGAGGCTTTGACAGCGCACAGCAATGTCGCGGAGCTTGCCAAGCTCGCGCGCGAACTCGGCGCAAAGTATGCCGCAGTCGCGGATGAGAAATGCTACGGCGATTTGAAAACAGCACTTTCGGGTTCAGGCATTGAGGCGGGTGCAGGCGAGGGGGCGTTGATCGAAGCGGCACTTCGTCCGGCCAATTGGGTGATGGCGGCGATGAGCGGCGCTGCGGGTCTAAAGCCAGCGATGGCGGCCGCCGGTCGTGGTGAAGTCGTCGCACTTGCCAACAAGGAATGTCTGGTGTGTGCCGGCGAAGTGTTCATGCGTCACGCATCCGAGAACGGCGCAACGGTGCTGCCGGTGGACTCCGAGCACAACGCAATCTTTCAGGCGATGGGCGCGGGCCGACGTGAAGATATTGTGCGCATTATTCTCACCGCGTCCGGTGGTCCGTTTCGCTCGGCAACGCTCGCGCAGATCGAAAACGCGACAGTCGAGCAGGCGCTGAAGCATCCGAACTGGAGCATGGGCCGTAAGATCACCATCGATTCCGCAAGCATGTTCAACAAAGCGCTCGAAATCATCGAGGCGGCGCATCTGTTCGAATTGAAGGCCAGCGAGATCGACGTGCTGGTGCATCCGCAGTCGATCATTCACGGACTTGTCGAATTCAAGGACCGCTCGGTGGTGGCGCAGATGGGCTCGCCTGACATGCGCACGCCGATTGCGCATTGCCTCGCATGGCCTGAGCGCATCGACGGTCCTTCGCCCGTGCTCGATCTGGCGAAAATCGGACAGCTCACG